>CALKUG010000082.1 GCA_937996765.1 uncultured Ignavibacteria bacterium | reverse complement strand
TTCTAATCTTTCCGATGGCGAAGATGTAAAATCTACACGTTCAATTATGGAAAGTTTAGGCTGTAGTTTTTCAAATGAAGGCGATACACTTGTAGTTAAAGGAGTGGGTAAAAATGGGTTTAAACCTCAAACAAATCCCATAACTTTGGATGCAGGGAATAGTGGCACAACATCAAGATTACTTTCTGGCATATTGGCTCATCAAAGCTTTACTTCGGTGATTGTTGGCGATCATTCACTCTCTCAACGGCCTATGCGTAGAGTTGCAGACCCATTAATCGAAGCGGGTGCAGATATCAAAACAAGTGAGATTGGTTCATTACCCATGACCATCTCTCCATCAAACACATTAAAACCCATAAAGCATACGCTAAAAGTTGCAAGTGCACAGGTAAAATCTGCGCTGTTACTTGCTGGGTTATTTATGGATGAAGAATCTCTTGTAATTGAACCTCAACCCACTCGTAATCATACCGAGTGGATGCTGCAAATGCCGGTTAAGTACACCCAAGAGGGTGGTAAGATGATACGATCATCTTCAAAATACTACCCCAAACCAAATGAATATTTTGTTCCATCAGATATTTCTACTGCAGCGTTTTATATAGTTTTTGCCCTTATTTCTAAAAATTCTGAAATTGTAATTAAAAATGTTTCTCTAAACCCAACTCGTACTGCGTTTTTAGAGTTGTTAGTGGAAATGGGAGGCGATATTCATATCGGTGAAATGCAATACAGTGCAAATGAGCCCTATGCTGATATAAGAGTTAAGAGCTGCAAACTTAAAAATGTACAGATCCCGAAGGATATTATTCCTGAGATAATTGACGAAATTCCCATTTTATCGCTTGCAGGTCTTTACGCAGAAGGTGACTTCGAGATTCGAGGGGCAGAAGAATTACGAGTAAAAGAATCGGATAGAATTAAAGCCCTTTGTACAAATTACCATAAGTTTGTTGAAAACGTTGAAGAGTATGAGGATGGATTTGCGTTACGTGGTACATTCAAAAATGATGTTTTGCTTTTTGATAGTTATACCGACCATAGAATTGCCATGACATTTGCAATTCACTCAATGTTGAATAGGGGTGGGGGTAGTGTTAAAGATTTTCGATATGTTGCAATCTCTAATCCAAAATTTCTCGAACAAATCAAATCAGTTACGGAGTAACTAATGGCAACCGTTCGCTTAGAAAACATCACCAAAACTTTTGAAGAGAATAATTCTCTTCTTAAATCGGTATCATTCGAAGTTAAGGATGGTGAGTTCCTTTCGATTGTAGGACCAAGTGGCTGTGGTAAATCAACCCTTTTACGCATTATTGCGGGCCTCGAAACCATTTCTGAAGGTGAGCTTTATATAGACGATGTTTTGATGAATGATGTTAGTCCTAAAGATAGAGATATTGCAATGGTGTTTCAAAATTATGCTCTTTATCCAAATATGAGTGTACGAGAAAACATTGCTTTTGGATTAAAATTAAAAAAATTAGCTCCCGATGAAATTGAAATCAGAGTTAAAGAAGCAGCGGAGTTATTGGGCCTTAGCGATTATCTTGATAGATTACCCAAAGCTCTGTCAGGCGGGCAAAGGCAAAGAGTTGCAGTTGCAAGGGCTATTGTCAGGAAGCCAAAACTATTCCTTTTTGATGAACCGCTTTCCAACTTGGATTTGAAGCTTCGTGTACAAATGAGGAATGAATTAACTAAAGTACAGCGAGCATTACAAGCAACAATGATTTATGTTACTCACGATCAATCTGAGGCCCTAATAATGGGAAACAGAGTTGTAGTGCTTAATGAGGGGAGAGTGCAGCAAATAGATACTCCTTCTGAGTTATATCAAAGCCCTGCAAATCGATTTGTGGCAGAGTTTATTGGAAACCCTCCAATGAATTTCATTGAGGGAGAAATTCAGCAAGTTGCAGGTAAATATGCTTTTGTAACCAAAGGAGGTAGATTTCTTTTTGAGCCTGAGGAAAGAATTAAAGATAAAATGGATAAAAGTGTTACAAAGGTATTTTTGGGAATTAGACCTGAACATTTGGAGATTTTTGACCATGGCGAGTCACCCAAAGACTATTTAACACTACCTACAGAAATTGACGAAGTAGAACATCACTCAACTGAAAGTTTTATTTATTGTACTGTTAATAACATGCCATGGATTGCAAGATCTGCTAAAACCCAACGAAACTCTGTTTCAGATCCTATAACATTGGGCTTTAAACGAGAAGATGTTTTTCTGTTTGATAGTGAAACTGGTGCAAGAATTTAAATACTTATTATTTGATGCTCAAATTGATTTACGCTTAGTTCGTCATAAACCTTAGTAATAAAACCTTCGCCATATTTATTTAAAAAGTAAAGCAACGAGTACTCACGCTCTTGTAAAACAGAATCAGGATATAAATTAGTGCTCACTTTTTCATACTGATTTAGTATAACGTCGTATTTTTTTCGCATAGCATCGCTACTCTTACTAAAATACTCTTCTAAAAGCCCTTCAATTTTCTGCTTGGTTCTCAGCCCTGCATCACCCATGGTTTTATCAATATCACTTACTAACGACCGATACATTTCAAAAGATGTTAACATCCGTTCCCGTGTTTCATAATAGTTTTTGGTAAGATCTACATCTGATACCACTGAAAGAATTTTCTCTCTCGCACCATCACCATTAACATAAACTTCTTGAATCTTAATTGAGTACTTTTCAAGAACTGAGGATACATATTTTTCAAGTATCCCTACAGATGAACGCGGATAAATAAGAGGTGTTGGAACATCGAAAAAGTTATAAAGTGCTGAAACTTGAGCAAAATAGCTTAACTCCCCAGGACCACCGATGTAGGCTGCAGTTGGGAACAAATAATCTTGGGTTACTGGTCTCAAAAGGACATTAGCACTGAAGAGGGCAGGTGATTTTTCTATCAAATCAAGCAATTCTTGTTTAGTAAAACGAACCCTTTTTCTCTTGAGCCGATAATCATTATCCTCTGTGGGTTCAATCAAGTGGCGTGAATTTTCATAAGTCATAAAAAGATTAATAGGACGAACCTTTACCTGAGTATGATAGACCTCTTCAAGTTGTGCAGAGACATTGATAAGCTTTTCGGTATGAGTACGAAACTCATTTATTTCTTTTGTGAAAATAGGTTTAAGTAGCTCTTTAACTTTTATATCGGTGGGGTCGAATATAATTATACCAAGATGGTCGAACAGGGAAAATGCAAAATCTTTGAAAGCGGTTTTTATTGACTTCCCGGGTTGGTAAGCTAATTCCAATTTTTCAATCAATCCTTGTTTGAACTCTGTATCCCGTAATTCATTTGCGATTGTTTGGATAAACTCTTTGATAGAATCGGCAATAACCGTATTTGCCATGCTATTGCGAACACCATCTTCAGGGAATCCATCAGTGTATTTTACTTTAACAAGCTTGTTTTCTTTATTAATAATTGAGATAGTGCTTATCTCTTCAAAGTCATGGTCATCTGCTGCCAACCAAAAAACGGGCACAAAATTGAAATTATCAAAATCATCGTTTAGTTGCTTTGCAAGTTTAACAACAGTGAGAAGTTTATATAAAGTATAGAGCGGACCCGTACCAATGCCCAATTGTTGACCCGTAATAATAGTAAGAGTGTTATGCTCTTTAAGTAAGTCAATATTTCTCGAAGTGGCATCAGAAATTGTTTTACCAACATACTGCTCGCGGATTATCGACGAAATATAGTTTCTATTCTGTTTATACTGCCTCAGCACATTTTCAAAAAGGCGAGGATACAATTCCTTCCTTCGAAAGTTAAAGTTATAAAACCGGCTTACATTTTCGTATTCATAGAGGTAGTCGAGGAACAAATTTGTGTGTCCGGGTAGGTCGCTAAAATTTATAAACATACTGAAAAGGATTCCTGATAAAACAATATTTAAAAAGAATAAAATAACTTCACTTATACAAGCAAACCGTCAAAAACTCTATAAAATTGCAAAAAAAAAGGTCAAAAAATAGACTTACGTCAAAATGACAATGTAAATGTCTTAATTATTAATGAGTATTCACCAAAAATGCTAATTGAAGAGTTTTTGCCAGAAATATAAGAAGTTCTCATTTCAAAAATTTGTAAATTTGTATCATGAATTTTAAGGAGCGTAAGTGAAAATTAAACTTTCGTATCAACCCTCAATAAAGGGTTTTGCCATTGATGATGTTTTAGGGGTCGAATACACTAAAAATTTGAAATTAATTTCGGATATGGAGTTAATTGTAGTAGCCGACCTGAAAAAAAACAGTTTTAGATTGGGTTTTTATAATCTCAATGAGAGTAAAACCGTTTCTACTTCTCAAGGAGACCAAAAAATGTTGGTTATCATGGATGACAAAGGTAAAAAGGAAGTATTTAAAGAGTCAGATATCCGCGTTCTCAGGTTTCTGAAGAAAGAGATGCCTGCTTAAGGCGTTAGGTAGAGCTTCAGAGCTTTATAAACTTCGTTGTGGGGCATTTCTTTTCCCGTCCATAATTCAAATGATTTAGCGGCTTGAGCAACTAACATCTGTAATCCATTTATTGTTCTTGCACCTGCTTGGCGTGCTAAAAACAGCAATTTTGTTTCCGTTGGGTTATAAACTAAATCGAAAACTATCTGATCTTTATTAAAGAATTCAACTGAGTTTACGGCTGAATCTTCAACATCCGGAGCCATACCGATATTGGTTGCGTTAATAATGAGTTTTGAATTATGGAATACCTTCAACAAGTCAGGTGGAGTTAATTCAAAAGTTTTAATTGCCTCATATTTCATGGTTTTGGCAAAATAGTCTTTCAGTGATTCGGCCCGTGGCTCAGTGCGATTCACTATTGATATAGAAGCGGGTTTAAACTTTCTGATCAGCGTATAAACAACTGATCGTGCAGAACCACCAGCACCTATCAGAACAACATTGCTTCCTACAATTTCATCTTTAAACGGAATTAGGGATTCGTTAATACCGTGTACATCTGTATTATGACCTGTAAGCTTACCATGGTCGTTTACGATGGTATTAACTGCCCCAATAATAGAACTCTCATCAGTAACATTCTGTAAAAAAGAGATGATATTCTCTTTATGAGGTACAGTAACATTAAAACCTTCTATGCCTAATGCAACCATACCACGTAGAGCATCTTTAAGATTTGCAGGATAAACATCGAAGGGCAAATACAACAAATCGAGTTTTAATAATGTTGCGGCAGTGTTATGAATAAACGGGGAATAAGTATGCTTAATAGGGTGACCTATTAGTCCAACTAATTTTGTATTTAGATGAAACGTATCTTTCATAGGTCCTAATTTTGAGGTTGAATTAACACTTTGAAAAGTTTTGAGACTGCGACTAAAGGAAACTCTTTCTCAAATCTTTTTTTGCTCTCCTCATTCAGAACAAATGAAGTAATCAAAAGATGTAGAGCTTTTTCAGTATTCTTTTGAATAAATTCAGTTTTTGCCTGTAGAAAGAAACTTTCAGCCAATTCGCTCGACTTGGAGGCTTTTTTACTTGCAAATTTGTAACACTCTGATGCTCTCTCATAATTTAACAGGAGCAAATACATGTCACCTAATGTGATGTACTCTTTTGAACCGCAAAATGAAGCCTCGGTTAATTTTTGCAAATTCCGTAAGGATGAGAGCAATTGTTCATCGGGAGAATGCCTTTTGGTGCGTTTAATCCACCTGCCGCGGGGGAAAATATTGGTTGCAAGTGCAAGATTAAAATCACTTAGTGCTGCATCCATATTTCCAACCATTAATTCACAAAATCCTCGATTTAAATATGCGGTATGATATTTAGGTCGGAGTGAAATTGCTATACTGTATTTTTCGATGGCAGTTGAATAATTCCCGATTTCTTCATAAACCATTGCGAGGTTAAAATACCCACCGGAATCTTTAGGGTCGATAGAAATAACCTTTTCAAAAGTTTTAATTGCATTATTGTATCGCCCCATATCAGCGTAAAGATTCCCCAGATTAAACCACGCATCGCTAAAATCAGGTACCAATGTTATAGATTTTTTGTAACTCAGCATGGCTTTTTCAAGCTCGCCGATATGTTCTAATAAAATACCTCTATTATACCATCCAACTTCACATTCGGGTTCAACTTCAAGATAAGAATCGTATGAAGCAAGTGCTAAATGTAATTTATGTGAGTGTTCGTATGCTAAAGCGAGTTGAAACCAGCTATCGGGGTTTGTTGGATTTTCCGTTAGGGCCTTTTCAAAAAATTCTGCAGCTTTATCGTAATTTGCCCGTGATTTAAATGCACTTGCGATTCTGAAATATGCTGTTTCTTTATCCTGATTGATAAGTGATAAGTCTGCCAGCAATTCATCAAGTTCCTCGTTATACCCGTAGCGAATCATAGTTACAATTTTTTCAAGCAATGCTTCTGCATTATTGGGCTGCATTTTAAGAACCCTGTTAAAAGCTTTCATAGCCTTACGGAATGAACCAAGTTCTGCAACCAGACAACCACGTTGCAGCCAAAGATGAGAATCGGTAGGGGAGTTGCGAATGAGTTCATTAACAAGCGGTAATGCTTCACGAAAATATCCACCGGCAAAACAGTCTTCGATTACTTCTTCAAAGAAGTCGGAGTAAAGTATAGCACTGCCTTTTTCAAGATAAGAATTAGCAAGTCCAATTCGTTCTTGAATGTCGCTTTCTTCGGTAAATTCGTCTCCTCTTTCGGGAAGTTCATTATCAGAATATGCCATCAGTTACGCCAAAGTGAAAAAATGTATGTTAAAGTAGAGAAAGAAAAACAATAAAACAAGAGATAAAATAGTTACAGACCCCCATAACTTTCTTTAATCAACCCTACAAAAATACAAAAGACCGCCAACTTTTCATAGTCAGCGGTCTAATTCTAAGAAAAATAGAAAAGAGTAATCAGTTCTTTAATACTGCTGTAATAAGTTCGGCAGCTTGCTTTAAGTTCTTTGCTACTTCGAACTTAAGTCCTGATTCTTCAAGTAAAACTGCGGCTTCTTCTGCATTAGTTCCGGCTAAACGAACCACAATCGGAACATTCACATTAATCTCTTTTGCGGCATCAATAACACCTTGTGCTACACGATCGCAGCGAACAATGCCACCAAAAATATTAATGAGTATAGCTCTCACATTTTTATCGGAGAGAATGATTTTAAAACCATTTGCAACCGTGGTTTTGTTAGCTCCGCCGCCCACGTCCAAAAAGTTTGCAGGTTCACCACCGGCTAATTTGATGATATCCATAGTACCCATTGCGAGTCCCGCACCATTTACCATACAACCAACGTTACCATCAAGTTTTATATAATTGAGGTTGAACTTTGAGGCCTCTACTTCAAGAGGATCTTCTTCGTGAACATCTCTGTAATTCACAATATCAGGATGGCGATAAAGAGCATTGTCATCAAAATTCATTTTAGCATCTAACGCAATCACTGCACCATCACCGGTAACTACTAATGGATTGATTTCTGCCAATGAAGCATCGGATTCTACATAAGCTTTATACAGTGCATTAAAGAACTTTAATCCACTTTTTTGCTGATCACCTTCTAACCCGAGAGCATATGCCAACGAGCGCGCTTGATAGGAGCGTAATCCAAGGGCAGGGTCAATTGCCTCTTTGATAATTTTTTCGGGTGTTTCTTCAGCTACTTTTTCGATTTCCATACCGCCTTCGGTGGAAACCATAAATACATTTTTACCAATTGCGCGGTCTAAAGTTATTCCAACATAAAGTTCGCGTTTGATATCCACGCCTTGCTCGATAAGAACTTTACGAACCACTTGACCTTCTGGGCCTGTTTGATGCGTAATTAAGTTCATGCCTAACATTGCTTTGGTAAATTCGTAAACTTCATGAAGCGTTTTTGCGACCTTAACGCCGCCACCTTTACCTCTGCCACCGGCGTGTATTTGTGCTTTCACCACCCAAACTGAGCCACCTAAAACTTCTTTTGCTATACGAACAGCTTCTTCTGCAGTATCAGCCGAGGCACCCATGGGAACGGCAACATTATAATTCCTTAGAATCTCTTTTGCCTGATATTCGTGTATTTTCATTTCTTTACCTTTTAATTAAACTTTTTCGCTAATGAGTTTAGCTTGCATAAACAACAATAAATAGTCTCTGCCGCCGGCTTTTGAATCAGTACCCGACATATTAAAACCGCCAAAAGGATGAACACCCACCAATGCACCTGTGCATTTACGGTTAAAATAAAGATTACCAATAAGTAATTCCTTTTTGGCACGTGCAATTTTTGCTTTGTTTTTCGAATACACCGCACCGGTTAAACCGTAGCGAGTATCGTTGGCAATTTTTAAGGCATGGTCAAAATTATTTGATTTAATAACTGCAAGTACCGGACCAAATATTTCTTCTTGTTCAATGACAGCACCCGGTTTAATATCAATAAAAACGGTTGGGTTCAAATAATAGCCATCTCCCTCAGGTGATTGGCCGCCAATGAGTAGTTTACCTTCTTTTTTGCCGATTTCTATATATTCTTGAATCGTTTTACGAGCTGATTTGGATATGACAGGACCCATTCTGAAATTCTCTTCGGCTGGACCCACTTGAATCTCTTTTACCTGAGTTTCTAACTTCTTTACAAAATCTTTGTACAATGTTTTATCTACAATAGCTCGCGAACATGCTGAGCATTTTTGACCTTGGAATCCAAAAGCGCTTTGAACAACACCGGTAACAGCTGCATCTAAATCAGCTTCGCTATCCACAACAATGCAATCTTTTCCACCCATTTCAGCAACAACGCGTTTAAGCCAAATTTGTCCTGGTTGAACCTTGGCGGCAAGTTCGTTTATATGAATACCCACTTGCATAGAACCTGTAAATGATATAAAACGCACTTTAGGATGTGCCACTAAGGTATCACCAACTTCAGCTCCTGAACCGGGCAAGAAATTGAGAACACCTTTAGGAAGTCCTGCTTGTACCATAATCTCAACAAACAATCTACCCATCATTGGTGTTTCGCTCGAGGGTTTAAGTACTATGGTATTTCCACAAACAATTGATGCGGCAGACATTCCTGCAAGAATTGCAAAAGGGAAGTTCCAAGGAGGAACTATTACACCTACACCTAAGGGAATATAATTGAGTTCATTCTTTTCGCCTTTAATGGGGGTTATCGGTTGCTTACCGGCATAACGCAGCATTTCACGACCATAAAATTCAAGAAAATCAATTGCCTCTGCGGTATCGGCATCTGCTTCCGCAAAATTCTTTCCAGCCTCTAAAATAAGGTATGCGTTAATTTCCAATCTTCTTTTGCGCATAATGGCAGCAGCTTTAAGAATTATCGCAACTCTTTTTTCAGCAGTTTCGTACTGCCAAGTGTCAAATGCTTTTAATGCAGCTGCTACAGCTTGCTCGGCATGATCTTTATTGCCCTTATGGAAAGTGGCAATAAGTTCACTTGGTTGAGAGGGGTTAAAGGTTGAAAAAGAGGCATCTGATTTAACCTTTTTTCCACCAATAATAAGCTCATAGGTTTTACCTAACTTCTTTCTAATTTCTGTTATGGCTTTTTTCTGAGCGGTGAGATTTTTGGGTTGAGTGAAATCGAGGAAAGCTTCGTTTTTGAAAGCACCAATTTTCATTAAGGATAATCTCCAGTTTTTCAAAATTTAACTACGAAAAATTAAGTAACTTAATCTAACTAACAAGGAAGTTTTGAAAAAGGTTTAAAATAAAAAAGGCCTTCGTGATTTGAAGGCCTTTTTAATAGTAAAAACTATTATTTGCAGGTATAATCAGACCAAACCAAATCGCGCATAGTGCCTTTTTTGATAAAGTCTAAGTGCATACCAAACGAAGCACACAAAGTTGAAGGAATATGTGTGTGTCCGCCAAATTTTACATAATCCCAGAGTATTTCTTTATAATCCGGGTGAACACAATTTTCAATAATTGCATGGACTTTAGCGGTTGGTGATTTAGAACGCAAATCAGCCACACCTTGCTCAGTTACAAGAACTTGAACAGAGTGTTCACTATGGTCAACGTGTGTAACCATTGGTACTATTGCAGATATTTTACCACCTTTAGCTACTGATGGTGTTGTGAATATGGAGATGTATGCGTTACGAGTAAAGTCACCCGAACCACCAATTCCATTCATCATTTTGCTACCGAGTACCATGGTTGAGTTAACGTTACCAAATAAATCAGCTTCGAGGGCTGTATTAATGGAAATAATACCAATTCTACGTGCTATTTCAGGATGGTTGGTTATTTCCTGCGGACGTAAAACGAGTTTCGGATGGAAGAACTTCAAATTTTCATAAACATCAGCTAAAACAGGAGGGCTTACAGTTAATGAGCATCCTGAAGCAAACGTAATGTGTCCTTCTTTCATTAATGAAATAACTGAATCCTGAATAACCTCAGTGTACATTTCAAAAGCCGGAATGTTAGGGTTTAATCCCAATGCCTTAAGAACAGCATTAGCAATGTTACCAACACCTGATTGAATAGGTAAAAATTCTCTTGGCACTCTACCATTTTTAATTTCAACTGCCAAAAACTCAGCAACATTTTGTCCAATGCGTTTTGTAATTTCGTCGTCATCAGCAAAAGCACCAACTTCATCGGGCAGATCGGTTTCAACAATACCTACAATTTTTGCAGGGTCAACTTTAATAACCGGTGAACCAATTCTATCAGCAGAGCTGTAAATAGGAATCTCTCTACGGTGAGGGGGATCTAATGGTTCGTAACAATCATGAATTCCGCGTAGGGCTTGTGGATGTCTTTTGTTTAATTCGATAAGAATCTTATCTGCTTTGCTGCAGATAGTTGGTGAAATACCTACTGAAGAAGAAAGAACAATTTCGCCTTCAGCTGTAACATCACAAGCTTCTACAATTGCCCAGTTGATATGACCTAAAAAGCCATAACGAATGTTTTGTGCAACCATCGAAAGGTGAGTATCAAAAAACTCAGCTTTACCTGCGTTGATAAGATTGCGCATATCGGCGTTTGATTGGTAAGGTGTGCGGAAGGAAACTGCTTCAGCACGTGCTAAAGCACCGTCTAACGAATCTCCGGTTGAAGCACCGGTAATTAAACCAACCTTGAATGCGCGTCCGTGCTTGTGTTCTGTTACTGCGCGCTCTGCTATTGCGGTTGGAATTGCTTTAACTGCGCCTGCAGGAGTAAATCCGCTGCAGCCCAGAACGTCACCGTTTTTTATCATTAATGCAGCTTCTTCGGCTGTAATAAAATTAAGTCCCATACTTTTTATCCTTGTGAGTTTACTGTCGTTACTTTTTGATAGACAAAAGGAGAGTTGTTTAACTAAAACCTTCCGATTACCATTTTTCTGTGTTTCTTTTGCCTGAAACACCAAATTCTAAACACTACAAATATAGAGTTTGCGAACGAAAAATAATAAGAAAATCGGATAGTAAGCCACTCTTTTGCGAATTATTTCTCGTAATAAATTTACTCCGAATAAAAATAAATATTTATTTGAACTCAAATTGAATATTAAACGTTATTAATTTGTCGAGTATTATTCATTAATTATTTTTCTAAATTGAGGTATCTATGCGTTATCTATTGATAATAGTTTTTTTTGCTGTGCTCTTGTTGGTAGCCGACGAAAGCTTAAAAAGTCAATCTTTTCGTGTAACACAAATTCCGCACGGTTCTAAATTTTCCTGCGCTACTTGTCATGTTTCAGCCGGTGGTGGTGGTACGTTAACTCCTTTTGGACAAGATGTTGAGCTTACCTTACAAGGTGGTAATGTTAATTGGAATGCAGCACTCGCAAGTAAAGATTCCGATGGTGATGGATTCACTAATGGTGCAGAACTTCAAGACCCTAATGGTACTTGGAAAGTTGGTCAACAAAGCCCTGGTAGTGCAGCAAGTGTTTCTAATCCGGGTCTTGCGTCAAGCATTCCTGTTTCAAACGAATATAATAGTGATGGTTCGATTGTAGATTTTGTACTTTCTGCAAATTATCCAAATCCGTTTAATCCTTCTACAACATTAGAATTTATTGTTCCTAAAGAATCTACTGTGAGTCTGGTGATTTTCTCGGTTAATGGTGAGAAGATTAAAGAATTAACCAATGCTGTTTATAGTATCGGAAAGCATAAACTCTCTTGGGATGGCACAAATGATGCTGGTGTGTCAGTACCATCGGGTGTCTATCTTTATAGGATAGAGGCAGGTTCATTTTCAGAAACCAAATCCATGATTCTTTTAAAGTAAGCGAAGTGATATTCTTATGAAAAATGCGAAATTAATTTTTACCCTTTTTGTTTTTGCTCTATCGGCACAACTTTTTGCATTGCCGAGATTTGCAACTAAGCTCGGCGATAAATGCTCAGATTGCCACGTTAATCCTACCGGTGGTGGTATGCTGAGTGAGGATGGCTGGTACTTTGCTAAAAACGTTTTGGGAGCACGCTCATCACGAGAGTTTGATTCACCTCCTAAGCTCAACAAATCCATTCAATTTGGATTGGATTTTCGTTCTCAGTTTTTATATAGTGAAGAATTAAAGCGAAGTGATTTTCAAAACATGTCAGCTTCGTTATACTCCTCAATCCAGATTAGTGAAGAAATTGTAGTGAGTGCTCGGTACGACTACCTTCAACGCATTTGGGAGGGCTATGGTATTGTTAATTTCTTCAACAAGTCCGGTTATGTTAAAGCAGGTGCCTTTACGCCAAACTTTGGGATAAGAATTGACGACCATACCGCATACACTCGTGGTGGCGATAATTTTGTAACTGCAACCGTAGGTGTGAGCCGAGGTAATTTGTATTCTCCATCATATACCGAAACAGGTGTGGAATTAGGTTACTCACTCGATAAGTTATTATTTGTTACTTTTTCTGCTGCCAAAAGCAATTTTAATAGAACACTTGCTTCAGACCCTACATATACTTCACGTGTTGAAGTTAGACCAACAATTGGAGATGCAAATCTTGTTATTGGCGCTTCAGGAGCTATGGTAAAACTACCTGCATCTGCAAAGATTTATGGATTTTTTGGAGGTATTGGTTTTGGTGAATTTAGCTTATTGGCGGAATATGATAAAGCCGAAAATTACCTTACCGCTGATGCTCAATCGGTGTTAGCAATGACTGAAGTTGCTTACAGATTTATGCTCGGTGGTGAAGCGGTTGTGAGATATGATTATATAGATCCTAATGCATCAATTGATAAAGATCAGATTTCACGACTTATTGTAGGTTTTGAATTTATGCCCTACAGTTTTGTAGAAATACGACCCCAATATCGTTTTCAACTTGAAGACGCCACGTTACCCAACAATTCGTTAGTTGTGCAATTACACTTATTCTATTGAGGTTTGATATGTCGAGAATACAAAAGTTACTGATTATAGGAATGACGATTCCGCTTCTTTTTAACCTGATTATTTGGCAAGTATTAGGTGGAGAAATTTTTACAAAAACCGAAGTATTTGTTACAAAAACTGACGAACTTATGGGTACAACCTACAGGGAAGGCGTTCCGGGGTTTGTGCCCGGACTTGATTTCTTTTTGGTTATAGCGGTGATTGAACTGGTCACATTGTTTTTTGTTTTAAAAATGCTCAATAAAAAAAGAGAACAACAATGAAAATTTTAATATTTATGATATTGGTTACCGGAGTAATATTCTCACAAGGATTTGACGTTACGGCAACGGGAAAAAAGAAATTTACTTTTACAACCGATGGTGATAGAAATCAAATTCGATTCATAAGTAAAGCACCTTTCGAAGATATTGATGGTGTTGTAACTGATTTGTATGGAACAGTTGAGTTTGATGTTAAGTCACCGCAAACAATGAAAGGCAACATTGTTGTAAAAGTTGCTGCTATGAGAACGGGTATTAACCTGAGGGACCAACATTTGCGCGGTTCTGAATGGTTGGATGCCAATCAATATCCTTATATCTCTTTTGATATTAACAGCTTTACATTAAAAGAAAAAGAGAGTGGCAATAAGCTTATTGGCGTTGCAACGGGTAATTTTACTATGCGAGGCATTACTAAATCGTTGAATGCGGATGTTGAGCTTATTTATCTGGATGAAAGCGAGAAAACGCGAGAACGCGCTCCTGGTGATTTGTTGGGAGTAAAAGCAAAATTCTCGGTTAAATTAAGCGATTATAATGTTAAAAATGTTGTTATAGGTCAAAAAGTAGCAGAAACCATTTCTATAGAAGTTTCTATGGTAGGTTTTAGCGGAACTCGATAAAACCTGCCACAAAAACATAAACTTATGTTATACTACTTCAGCTAATAGGGAAGTAACAAGATCGGTGATTTCAGCACGAGTAAACGGCTTAGCTAAATAGTGGGAACAACCCTCACTTAATAACTTTTCGCGGTCTCCGGCAAGGGCATACCCAGTTACTGCAACAATAGCGGTATTATCATAACCCGATATTGTTCGTATTCTTTTTGCAGTTTCCATTCCATCGATGCCCGGACCGAGGTTGATATCCATAAGAATCAGTTTGTACTTCTTATTCTTTGCCATATCAATGGCGGTTAGACCGTCGTAAGAATGTTCAATGTTGCAAATCTTTCTGAGGAAGCGTTCTACCACATCTTTATTTATCTGATTATCTTCAACTAATAGTACATTTGGGAGTACTAGTTCATCCGTTTCCACAGTTAATACCTTTGTCCCTTCGGACATTGAAAAAAAACAATTTGTAGTATCAATTTAATTCTTATTAGTGTATTTTTGCAACAGTTAAATAAAAAATAAGAATAAATTATTATGACCATAGTTGTGCGTGTATTTGGTGTGCTTCTTATAATTGGCATAATTGCTTCGGTTTGGTACTATTATAAGATAAATGATAGTGGTAATCCACTCTTTCGTGGTGCTCAATTAGTGAAGCGTGAGCAATATAAGGAAGCAATACCTGTGCTTACGGAAGCCGTGAAGGACTTTCCAGGTGATGCTCGAGTATTTTATTTCCGTGGTGTAGCGTATTATAAGTTAGGCGATTACAAAAAAGCACTTCAGGATTTTAGTAGTGGTATCGTTATAGATTCAACCGATAAAGATTT
>CALKUG010000081.1 GCA_937996765.1 uncultured Ignavibacteria bacterium | reverse complement strand
TTCATTTGTGTTTTGTTTCAATGCCGTAGGCATCAGATGTCTGTAGAAATAAATACCCTCCCATTAAAAACAACAAGCCCTCGGAGCAATTCGAGGGCTTGTTGTTTACACTGACATTTCTAATAAGTTTACACATGTTTTATTGAGAATTCAATACATTCTGTAGAAATAAATGAGAATAGTGTTTATTCCATTTTATTGCAGCTGTGCGGGTTCAACCCACATACCGTCTTCCTGAATAAGTTCGATAAGTGAATCTACTGCATCTTCGGATACTACATTTCTACGAACAATTTCTTTACCACGGTACAAAGTAATTTTTCCCGGACCTGAACCAACATATCCGTAATCGGCATCGGCCATTTCACCCGGTCCGTTTACAATACATCCCATTATCGCAATTTTGACACCCTTAAGGTGCTCAGTTCTTTTGCGAATTTTGTCAGTTGTTTCAACTAAGTCGAATAAGGTTCTACCGCAACTTGGACAAGCAATATATTCTGTTTTTGATATGCGCACTCTTGCAGCTTGCAATATTCCAAATAATATTCGATTAACGGTACCACGGGAGATTGATTGCTTTGGGGAAACAGTTGAAAAAACACCATCACCTAACCCATCAATCAACAGTCCGCCAAGATCAGTTGAGGCATAAAGGCGGAACGTTTCTTCGTCTATCTCTGCATAATCCCGTTGTGTTATCACAGGGTTTTTAATTCCGTTATTCATGAGTTCGAAATAGGCACGGCGTTGTTCAGCAAGTCCATGTTCGTTTTCTGTGGTTAACATAATAACCACGGAAGGGTCGCTTTTAATCAATGCAAGCATTTCTGTGTCGAGGTCTTTCATGGAGAGAGTCACAAAATGAAAAGCAGATTCTTTTTCCTTAATTGACCGGTATTGAGCCGCTGTATAGAGGGGGTAACCCAGTAACGGGTTTTTTAACGTTCTCCAATGCTCAAAGTCATACACCAAGCGTAAACCGTGGGGGGTATCAAATGAAATTGATTTATCGCCTATGTAGATTAAATCACAGGCCTGGTCGTTCATAAACCATTTATCGGTTTCGGAATTGTAAAAGTATCCAACCTCTTCAAGTTGCTTAGGTTCTGAAATTTTTAAATCTGAAAAATCAACCATTACGCGAGGGACATTTGAACCACCGATGCTGATAAGTTCGAATGATTCACGTCTTGTATAGGTAAATGGGTCTATGGGAAGCACATCAATAAGGGGAATCGGTTTGTGGTTAGACCTGTTTGCGTACCTATTAGCCAACGCTATTGCAACGGGAGCTTCAAACTCGGGGTCCTCAGTAAGAGAAACGCGAATGGTATCGCCAATTCCATCTTCAAGTAATGTACCGATGCCTACTGCGGATTTAATTCTTCCATCCTCGCCATCGCCTGCCTCGGTAACACCAAGGTGTAAGGGGTAATTCATTCCCTCTTCAGCCATTTTTACAATCAGTAAGCGGTAAGCTTGAACCATAACGCGGGTGTTGCTTGCCTTCATGGAAAGTACGATGTTATGATAATCATTCTCTTTGCAAATTCTTAAAAACTCAAGAGCCGATTCAACCATACCCAGCGGAGTATCGCCATAACGACTCATAATTCTATCGCTTAACGAACCGTGGTTAGTTCCTATACGCATCGCAGTGCCATGCTCTTTACACAGCAGTACCAAAGGTGTAAAGCGCTCGCGGATCCGTTGCAACTCAGCGTTGTAAGAATCGTCATCATATTCTATTGTTTCAAATCTTTTTTTATCCACATAATT
>CALKUG010000080.1 GCA_937996765.1 uncultured Ignavibacteria bacterium | reverse complement strand
AATACACATTTGTTTTTATCGTTCTTATGATAACTAACGTTGTTGCTCAAGATAAAACCGGAGGCGGGTTTAAAACCGAAGTTGCAGGCATTGGTACAAACGCAATGACGTTTTTAGAAATTGGCGTTGGCTCACGTGCGTTAGGTATGGGTAATGCCTATGCAGCTGTTGCTAACGATGCTTCTTCTTTGTATTGGAATCCTGCCGGTATGATGTGGGTTAAAAATATGGAGTTAGAAGTTTCGCATAACGATTGGTTTTTAGATTCTCGCTATCAATATATAGCAGGTGTTTTCCCTATACCTTCAATGGGCTCAGCAGTTGGTATTAGTTTTAGCACTATTGGTTTTGATGATCAACCGGTAAGAACGGTGAATAGACCTGAGGGAACAGGGGAGTTCTATGATGCTCGTGATTTTGCACTTGGGCTTTCCTTTGCCTCGGCTATTACAGATAGGTTCTCTTTTGGTCTTACTGCTAAGTATATCAGCTCTCAGATATGGCACGAAACTGCAAGTGCTTTTGCTATGGATATGGGTATTTTTTATAACACCCAATTAGATGGCCTTCGACTCGGGTTTAGCATGAGTAACTTCGGAACTGAAGTTAAATATGAAGGTAGAGATATACACACCACGGTTGACCCCGAAAAAGAAGTCAACAATTTTGACAGAGTGCCTGCACAGTATTTAACTTCATCGTACCCTTTACCGCTGTTATTCCGTGCCGGTATTTCTTACGGGGTTGAATTAGGACAGTTTGGTTCAACAACGCTTGCAGTGGATTTATTGCATCCGAGTAATGCTCCCGAAGCTGTAAACGTTGGTATGGAGTATGTGGCTTTTGGAATGTTTACCATTCGTGGCGGTTACCAAAGTTTATTTGATGATACTGCCGAAGGCGGTTTAACATTAGGTGCAGGTATTGATTATTACAACTCCTATGATGGCTATGGTATTCGTTTCGATTATGCATGGAATGAATGGGGTATGCTAAAAAATACACAGAGTTTCTCAGTAGGGTTATTATTCTAATGAGAATGCTTCTTTTATTGCTTGCTCCGTTGCTTCTTTTGCTTTCTCAGCAAGTAGCAGGAATGAATTCCAAAGGTACTGATACGATTGTTGCAAGCGTTGGATCAGTTAATATAACTACCGATGAATTTCGGTTGAACTATGAGTTTGGATTACCCCATCTAAAAACCGGAGCTACTACTTCTGAAAGGAAAAAGAGTTATCTCAATTATATGGTTAATGAGAAAATTCTGGCTCTTTATGCAGAAAAAGTTGGAATAAAACATAGTGAATCCTTTAACTATAAACTCTCAAGATTGAAACAAGGAATACTCCTTCAGCATTTTGTTGAAAAAGAAATTAAAGCTGGTATAACGGTC
>CALKUG010000079.1 GCA_937996765.1 uncultured Ignavibacteria bacterium | reverse complement strand
CGGCTAAGAGGTACAACTTAATAGATTGAGTACGAATCTGTGAATCCATTTGATCTGAACCCGCTTCTCCAAATTCTTCTACAAAATCCTTCGGAAGAATTTCGTAATAAGCGTTCCATTTACCTGTTAGCGCGTATGCTGAAGCAAGGAGATACTTAGAATCGGATGTAAGAAATCCGGATTTCGATTTCAAATAATTCATGGCAGAAATATCAGGAGAGCCTGCTAATGCGAGAGTAAATAAGGCGTAAGCAACTTCCTTTCGTATTTTCTTCTCGGTTATTCTACTGCCGTTTTTATAGTAAGTATAATCAACACTTTCCTTGTTTTTAGCAATGGCACGCATATAACGAAGTGCGTTTTGGTAAGTATCGTCGCTTACAGCAAATCCTGCTTTGCGGGCTTCAACAATAAAATGCGTAGCATATACTGAGACCCAATTATCAACATTAGGATACTCTTGCCACATGGTTAAAGCACCATCCCAGCGTTGTTGTGATTCGATTTTTTTGATTGCCTCTTTCACAAAATATGCTGAGCTTTTAGTCGCAAAAAAATCAGGTGCGGCTAACTTCACTAAATCAGGGAAATAAAGTTGCGGAAAAGCTTTTGAAACCGTTTGTTCTAAACAACCGTGTGGATAGCCAATTAACGACTTCACCTGTTTCGAAAACTGAACCACAGGATATCGGCTAATCAATACCGATAGAGAACCCGAGCCGGGAAGTGTATTTGCCGCAAGAGATACTATTTTTTTCTCACCGGTTTTTATACTACCAAAGTAAGATAAAGTAGCATACGGCGAAGCAGGTTTTACGGCAATTGAGTCTGTTTGTGTGAATGTAACATCACCTTTTGCTTCTACGGTTACCACACCAACCCCTACGCGGTCGGTTGAGCTAATTGAAAACTGGGCTACAGCAGTGCCACGAGCCGGCACTGTAACCTTAACACTGTTGTTGCTCTTTAATGCTAACGATCCTTTAGTTTGCATACTTACAGTAACACTCTTAGCAGAAGAGGTTGTATTAAGTAATGTTACGGGCACTCCTACAGAATCACCCTGAGTTACTGTTCGTGGTAATTGTGGCTCAATAACCAAATCATCGGTAATGGTCATAGCTACATCACCGGAGCCATATTTTGCTCCACTAAAGGCAACAGCCATAATTCTTGCTGATCCATAAAACTGCGGAATAGTTACCGGAATTTTTACAATACCCGACGCATCTGTTTTTCTTACTCCGCTCCAAACGCTCAAGAGTTTATATCTGTTTACCGCAATTGGATTAACTCTCGATTTTGCTGCGCCCATATCTCCACCGGTGAAGGAGGAAAGTTGTAGAATTTCAGGGAGCAGTTGCCCGTACAAATCATAACTCTCAGTTTTTAATGGTACCTTGGCATACAATGCATTGTAAGGGTTAGGTGTTTGATAATTTTTAATTTGCAGAATGCCTTCATCAACCACGGCGATGGTAACATAAATGTCCTTTTCAGGAGTAGTTTTTACCACAATTTCATGTTTTGAATTTGGCTTAATAGTTTTTGGTGCGGTAATGGCAATAGGTAATTTGTAACGTGGTTCATCAACCTTTAACGAAATAAATCCATGACCAACCATTAGAGGAACAGTATTTTGCACCGAGTGTTTGCGGAACAAGGTGGCTGTTACGTAAACGTTTGGCAGATGTTCCGAAGAAATCGGTAGTTCCATTGATGCCGTGCGGTTTACAAAATCAAGATACTTGTAACTCATTACTCCATTACGCTCAGTCGTAACTAAGAGCGTACCATCAAAGGGGCCGGTAAACAGCAATTTGGCTCTATCACCGGGCTTATACTGTTGTTTATCTGCAACAATTTCAACACGACCTTCTTTATCAACTTCAAACGAGGTTGATGATGTTGAACCCCAATCATAAACATAAAAGTCGCTACTGTTATAGAAATTTTCTCCATCACGCTGAACTCGTAATTGATAGTTACCCGATTTCTTTGGAGTAAACTTTAAGTCAAGCGGCGAGCCATTACTGGTAAGCGTTTTCTCCGTTTCAACAATTGTCTTTTTGTCAGATTGGTAGGATAGTGAACCCGATGCATTACGTTTAAGGACGGTGACCCATTCATATCTAATCAGGGTGACCTTTAGCGGAACATTGGATTTTATTTTATCCTCTTTATCAACAACAGCTATTTTGAAGTTCGCTGAGGAATTCACTCCTGAATAGTATCCCGAAGTGTTTTTGATTCCTACAAAATAATCTCGTGGAAACACTGTAAAATCAAGAGCTCTGTTTACTGTTCTTCCTGTTAAGTCAAACACGGAAACAAAAGCAGTTCCCTGCAAAACACCTTGAGCAGCAACCGCAAGTGGAGTTTTATACGAAAGGCCTCCAACACCATTTTGATCTAAATTCCCTTCGAAGGAGAATCGCTCAACATCACTGTTTTGAACAGAAGAACTTGCAAAATCATAATCTGAAAAAGATTTGCTACTATAGGACTTGTGTCGCAATTGAACATCGGCTTGATATCTTACGCCGGAAGCTTTTGCACCAAAGAGGTATTCAGCATTTACGCCAATATTTGTAACATCATTCAATCCAAGTGAGAGTTTATCCGCAGAAAGTTGTACGCGTATTTTATCGGGCTGAAACTCCTCTACGCTAAAGCGATACGTACCAAGAATATCATCGGTACCCCGTTTTAATTCAGCAAAGTATTCGCCGGTCAAAGCAAAACTTGGCAATTCAAGCGGAAGTTCAAACGAGCCTTCACGGTTTAATTCAAAAGCGTAATCACCAAATGAGCGACCACGAGGATCGTATATTTTCACCGTAACGGGTTCATTAACTAATGGATGATTTTTTTCGTTACGAGCAATTCCAACCATATGCACGGTTTCACCCGGGCGGTAAAGGTTGCGCTCTGAATAGATATAAGCCTTATCTTCTGTATTTCCATCGCTGTAGCCACCTACATCAAAACGCGACGTTTCGGTTCTGCTGCTGAGTAAATCAACAAAATTGAAATCACCGTTTTTTTCAACAATTACTGCGCGCGGAACAAAGTCTTTTCTTTTATCTTTAATTCCTCTTAAATCTGCAAAACCGTTACCATCGGTAACACCTTCTGCCATAACCTGATTATCTGTTGAAATAAGAGAAACCTTTGCAGAACCAATAGGTGATGCATTTGCTATAGAATTAACAAACACCGTAAGCTGATCGGAGCTAAGCTTAGTAATTATACCTAAGTCACTTACTGATAAAAATTTCTGATCGGTAACCCAAGGTTCATCTTCAGATGCAACTGCAATTACATAAAGCCCCTTTGCATCCGATGCTACTGCTTTATCAAATGTAAAGGTGAATTTTTCAAGCCAGTTTTTATCGGCTTTAAGATTTTTCTGTTGTTTGAAAACTTCTTTACCCATTCCATCTGTGGTATAATACGGATTATATGAGTCGTCGTAATACGAGTTATCCATATAATAGGTATTGTAATTCAGGAATTGGATTAAATTGTTTTGATATACTCGCGTAACTGAAAGATTAACTCTATCGATGTTAACACTACTAATTTCGATTGTTTTGTTGCCGTTGAGCATCATATATCTGCCACTACGGTCTGTAAAATTCACTTGTGGTGCAAGTTCAACTAATGATACTGTGGAGGTAAATTCATTTTTTAGTTTTCCACCAAAGATTCCCGTTAAGCCTTTGTCCAGTGTAACATCAATTGCATCACTTGACTCAAGGTTAGCTTCAATACGCAAAATATTTGCGTTTAGTGTGTAGGTAAACTCTTTTGCTTGAGGTATGAGTACAAACTTTTTAATGTTTTCATCTTTAAGTGGCTGCGATGTTTGGATATCCAAGTATGCAGTTGCGCCATCGTAACCTGAAGATATCGACTGAATTGCCAATTCACTTGTGGGAGGTAATTCATTTCTGTAAGTTCTATCACCTGTAATCTTTTTTTCACTGCTCATTGTTGAAGTTAAGTCAGATGATACCTCAAGTTCAAATTCTTTTTCTTCATCACTAACAGAAATCACCTGAGTTTGAATAACCATTTTTTCTGAAGCATCTTTTGTAACCACAGATATGCCGGAGAGTTCCTCTCCTCCAAAAGTAACTGTAAGATTTTTAAGCAATTCTTCAGGCGAAACAGGATAGTTGAATGTGAGAGTAGCCTGTATAAGTGCTTTATTCTCTTCCAAAGGTACATAATTCCAAAATGCACTCATATTTTTTAACATAAAATACGGAGTGTTAAAAGTCACCTCACTGAAAGATGACGAGAGTTCTGTTTTAAACAAAACGTTATCGTTTGGAATCGCAGTGTATTCTTGCATTGGTAATAGTGGCTCTGAAGGGACTACTATAAGCGTATTAGGTGTAAGCCATTTAGATTTTGCCTTAATGGAAGGCGTAAAACTCACATACTCGGTTTCCGACCAGACACCGAGCTGATCCACGGGAGCTAATGGTTCAGAGAACTGAATGGTAAATGTTGCTGTGGTAGATACTTCACCTTCGGGGGTGAATCTTTCAACCGATACTCTGTTAAAACTGCAACCAACTATCAAGAGCGGAAGCAGTAAAATGGCTATAAGGGACGCTTGTTTCATATTACACCTAAGTACATAGTAGAACTTCTGTTTTTACTTAAGGAACTTACTAAAAATCTTTAGTAATTAAATAATTTTTTACATTTTGTAGTTAAATAAGACTTGCTTCATTTTCTAAATTATTGTATGTTTTGCAGGTAGTTTAAGCATGATTTTTAGTGTTCTTTTTGATAGTTTTTGTTTTACCGAATGGATTTGAAAATTCATCGTGTAAAAACAGTGTTTGGTCGAAAATTCAAATAAGTCGTTTGTTGTGTCATTATTTTTGATACAGAAATTTAATCGACTTATAAATAAGAGCTTCCAACCCCAACTACCACCCGCAAAGGTTTTTTTAGGTTTTTTCCTTTGCGGGTTTTTTTTAACCCAAATCGTTTTTCCCAGCGATTTGGGTTTTTTTTTGAAACTTTTTAACCACAAAAACATCTTACTATAGCATAGACAGAAATTTACGAAATGATGGAGAAATAGAATGTTTGGTATGTTCGGCGGAAATTCGATACCTAATTTAGGTGGTGCAGAATTTCAAAAAGCTATTGATGAGAAAAAAAATGCTGTAATTCTTGATGTGAGAACAGAAGATGAATTTATGGCAGGATATATTCCTAATGCAATAAATATAGATATCTATGACGATGCATTTGCTGACAAGATCTCTAAGCTCGATAAAGCAAAATCCTATTTGGTGTATTGCCGAAGCGGTGCAAGAAGCATGAGTGCATGTAAGTTTATGAAGGATAAAGGATTTGAGGATGTTAGCAACCTTAATGGTGGCATTTTAGGATGGAGAGGCGATATCAAACGATAAACCCCTCAATATATTTCCCCTTTTAATGAACGGGTGTTGGCTTATAATTATTCTTGGAAAGCTGCCGACACCCGTTCTTAATTTTTAAATCCAGCCCTGGGTTACCAATAAATCATAAAGACTGTTTTTCTTAAGCATTTGGTGAAGTTGTGCCTGCGGCATCTTTTTAAATTGCATGGAAGCATCGGTCATCAATATATGTAAGGAGCCGGCAACAAACCCTGCAGCCGCAGAAAGTTGATCTCGCTTTACTTTGTCGAATGTATCTGTGTAATTGTGGTAAGTCTCACCCTGCCCCGGTGCTAATGATGCAGAAGGGGTAAAAACAGGAACCCCTTGCACTAAAAATGGGACATGATCACTATTAGACCATGGTGTTGAGCGGACACCTACTGTTAAATCAAAACCGGAAAAATTATTTATTACGGTTTCAAACGAACTCCTGTACTCATCAAAACCCATAAGATTCCACCCGTTTGGAGTGCCTACCATGTCCATATTTATCATGGCCACCATATTCTCATTTTTATGCTTCTCTGCATAATTTGAGGCGCCAAACAATCCAAACTCTTCACCATTAAACCACACAAATTCTATAGTGTAATCATAAGTTTTGCCGGTTTCTTTTAACAAGCGAGCAACATCAAATAAAATTGCCGAACCCAATCCGTTGTCTATTGCACCTGTACCTAAATCCCAAGAGTCGTAGTGTGCACCAACTACAATCTTTTTATCCGATTTTCCGGGTATTGAAGCGATTACATTTGAAACAGTATCGACAGGTACACAATACGACTTAACATCGATACTCATTTCAACTTTCTCGCCTGCTTGTAATAAACGAACAAGCATTTTACCAACTTCATACGGTATGGTAAAAGCAGGAACCTTTAAAGGTCTTCCGTGGAAATCCCCAGTGCCCACCATTACTCTGCCACCGCGTTCTGCATAGGTGAATAAAACAGCTCGTGCTTTGTTAAGTGTGGCTATTCTAATCACTTCTTGCCTAATCATTGATTTTCTTGGAGCCGGTGGTGCTTCTTGTGTTACTATAACAATCTTACCTTCAGCGGAAATACCGGAGTAATCCGAAGTGTCTCCATAGGAGGCATAAACAACTTCTGCTGTGAAAGGGGCTTCTTTCTCTGTGTATCCCAATGCAAAAGCAGTTATTGGTTTTTCGAAGGGTTTGGTTATGGTTAGTTTATCATCACCTCTACGCCAGCCAGGAACTACAAAAGATTCCTCACGAGCTTCAATTCCAATTTTTTTTAATTCATCCTTAAGGATTTGGATACCTTTTTTGTTCCCATCCGAACCCATTAAACGACCGCCGGTTTCATCGGTGGCTCGTTGTAAAAATTGATATCCTTTATTGCTTGTGTATGCCGAACCAACAATCTGATCTAAAGTGGCCTTTTGTGCATTAATACCTATTGTTAGTAAAAATACTATTAATAACTTTTTAAGAATGTTCAAAATAATTTTCCTTAAATTAAAAATATTGGGTGTTAATTGAGCGGCTTGCCACAATTATGGCAGTAAAGTGCATCCTCTGCATATCGCTTTGTACCGCAATATCTACAGTAACTGATATGCTCTCCTGAAAAAGAACCGTCTTCGTGAGAAGTAAAACTCTCTTTTCTTAATCTCTCTTGCTCATTCACAATGGCACTATGCGGAGCAAACTCTTTAAGTTTTTTCACCGCGAACGAAAGAGTTATAAATGCGATTGCCACTGATACAAAAAACATATAACCCGAAAGTGGCGTTCCCTCGGATGCAAAAAGTAAAAAATCATACAATGCATGAATTCCGGCTGCTATAAGTATGTAGTTTTTTGAATGGAGTATGTAATTTGGATTCTGTTCACCGGAAAACCGTGCTTTACTTAAACCAATTCCCCAAACAGCTGCAACTGCTATATGAAGCGGAACAGCACTAAAATTTCGAATAATTGCAGTAAAGGTGCCGCCCATTAAACCGTAATCAATGTTCTCAAAAAACGCGAAACCAAGTCCACCTGTCATTCCGTATATAAGTCCATCTATGGGTTCATCAAATTCTTTAAGCGAACGAACCATCACGTAAGTAAACAAAAATTTAAAGAACTCTTCATTCAGGCCTACAAAAGCGGAAAAGAGAAAGGATTTAAGGACTGAGTTAGTATATTCCCCCATGAGGTCAAAACCGAGTAATGCAGCAAATCCTGAGTTGAGAAAACCGGCGAGTAAAGTGCTCAAAAAACCGGCTACCAACAGAACCTTTATAATCGCACCCATAGGTTCCGGGCGAAGTTTATCATATCTATTGATGAAGTAAAGCCAAAAAACGACACTACCTACCAACACTATAAATAAAAAAATACTCACTTACTCTCTATACATTGTTACAAATATCTAAAACCAATGCACAAAATAAGAATTAATTTGATTTTAGAAACTTAAAGCGGGCAGGATAAAAAGAAAGCACGGGCGAGTCATTACTCTCGCCCGTGCTTAAGGTTAGGGGATGAAGCTTAATTTAAATTTCTACCTGTGTAGTAATCTTTTTACGTTTAATTTTAAGAGAGTCACTTTTACCGCGTTCGGGTTGCAAGTTTTTCCTCATTTCCATCATTTCTTCGCGAAAACGACGTATTTCGTTTTGGAATTCCTGCATTTCTTCACGGAGTTCTT
The DNA here is from genome assembly GCA_937996765.1 of uncultured Ignavibacteria bacterium. GTDB lineage: Bacteria > Bacteroidota > Ignavibacteria > Ignavibacteriales > Ignavibacteriaceae > CALKUG01. The sequence continues at coordinate 12,608 of CALKUG010000079.1, read as the reverse complement.
CTTTATCAAAGAAAACTCCACTTTTTAGGGAATCAGTCCGAAAATCGAAAAACACTGCTGAAGAATCAAATTGACTCCTTCTGTTTACAAAAATCGAATCTGCAAAGCTTCCGCGTCTCATTCCAAATTCAGACATTAGTGAATCAATATTACCAAATTGCGGCATATTGAAGTTAAATGTCATGGTGCTATCAGACGAAGAGCCGCCAAATTCAAAATACGTACTGAGGCGCCTTCTACCCGCTAAAGAATCAGGTAGCGGAATTCTTCTCATATGTACAATTGCACGGTCAATCTGCCGTTGAATGCTATCCATACCCGGAATTACAATATTTGTTGGGAATGGTGGCATTTCAACTCGATATGAAATTGAATCGGTAAAAATTCTCATCTCACCACTTCCCATTTGCCCGTGTAAACCGGCACCGGGGGCTTTGAATGAGAAACTGAATGTTTTTCGTTTATGAGTTCCTTTATTGGGTTCGGACTCAAACTCTTCCCAGTTTTTTTCAATCTCTTTACTTAGACTATCAGCATCAATAAATAGTTGCATTGTAAAAACAGTATCAGGTGAGAATACCAAAAACTTATTAGAATTTGTATTTTTTACCTGCGATACAAATTGTGCAATATTGTGACGATCGCTTATTATAGGTACGTGAGGCATAACCACTTGTAAACCTCTGGAATTATGCGCCAATGCCACATTATACACTTCAGCACGAACAGCTTCTTGCAACGATACCAAATCTGAGTTTACTGCAATAGAGTTATTATTATCGTTAACCAAAATTGATGAAGCGATTTTTGGTGCATAGTAGTTGAGTATTGAATCTATTTCATCTTTTCCTTCAGAGGAGATTTCGAGTCGTTCGAGAAAGTCCTCGAACTTAATGGTTTCAACACTTCCATCTCTTAGTCGAACCTCAATAATCGAAGAATTGCCATCACGTGCATCAATGTGTAATTCGTGCTGTGTGTTATTATCCAATACAATAGAATTATTGAAAGCAAAGTCGAATACCTGAGCCGTTGTAAGATTTTTGTCCTCGAATAATGGTCGAAGATTCTGCGAATAAAACTCAACAAGACTAAGCTTATGCTCATCAATCTGTTTATTAATAAACATCGGGTTGAGCCAAAAGAAAAAGAGCACCGCACCTGTTAATGCAATAAATGCAGTGCTGGAGCGAAACCAGTTAAACTTGGAGAAACCTTTGTTTTTATTTTCTGCAATTGTCGACATTAACCGGGTTGTAAAAAACGCATCATCGGTTAAGGGTTCGTGCGACTGTGCTACAAGAGATTTTAGCTGGCGTATCTGTTCAAATTCAGCTCGTAAATCTGAGTTCTGGAGTAAACGCATTTCAAATTCGGCTTTTGCGTTTTCCGAAAGCTCGCCATCGAGATAAAGATGAATCTCATTTTTTATTCTCAAAGTTGTATCATTTTTATTCATTAAACAGATCCTTTCTATACGGTTCAAGTAGAACACGCAGATGCTCACGAGCACGGAAAATTCGCGACTTAACAGTGCCTTGCTCAAATCCTAAGCTATCACCTATCTCTTGGTAACTCATTCCTTCTATATCACGTAGAACAAGAGGGATGCGCAATTTTTCGGGTAGTTGAGCTATTGCATCGTTAATAATTTGTTTTACTTCAAACTCATCAGTATCATGCTTTTCAACATATTTCTCATCTTCAGCTGATTCGAAAGGAGAGAAAATAGAACGAAGTTTTGCGCGCCTTAAATGGTCTTTGCATTTATTGATGGTTATTCGGTACAACCAAGTTGAAAACTGTGCGTTAAAATTGAACTGAGAAAGTTTTCGGTACACAGTAATAAAAACATCTTGAGCGATATCTTCTACTTGATAGTTATTGCCAAGAGTAAGGTAAATTAAGTTACGAACTTTATCCTTGTGTCGGTTAACAAGCTTTACAAACGACTGCTCGTTTCCTTCAAGGAAATCCTTGATTAGCGAGAAATCATCCTCAAGCCGGAAAATGGTTTGTGTTTGTGTCACATCTTGCTCATTTTTTTTATCGTTCATAACTTTTGACGCCTGGTAAAAAAATTTGTTCCGTTTAATGAAACAAAAATAATAACTGTGGTTACTAAACCCCCTCCGATAAACAAGTACTAATAACCGTTTATGGAATATTAGACAGTATGAGTGAAAGTTTTGTATTAAACGGAAACAAAATCTTTTGTATATTAGAATATTCTCAAATAATTTATCAGCAATCTTGGAATATCCTCCCTATATTATTAACTTAGGGCGGAAAAATAAGGAGATTAGAATGAAATTTTCCGTTTCAGAACGTTACAATGCTGTCGTAATCACACTCAGTGGCAATGTCATGGGTGGCGATGAGTCGGTTGAGTTTTTAGATGCAATCAAGAAATTTATCGAATCCGGTAAAAAAAATATAGTTATTAATTTAGGCGAAGTGAAATTTCTTAATTCTTCGGGATTGGGAATGCTTATTTCGGCACATACCACGGTTACAAAAGCCGAAGGTAAGTTGAAACTTTCGAATATTGGCGACAAAATTGAGAACCTTTTGGTTATCACAAAGCTTATCACCATCTTCGAAGTTCACGAAACCGTTGAAAAAGCAGTAGAGAGCTTCGCTTAGTTTTTCTGCTTCCTACTTTTAAAGACTCCGAGTACTGCTTTGCGGATTCGGAGTCTTTTTGTTTTTATTCACACATCAGTTCAGCGTATTAAAATCGAAGGATAATGGGTTTATGGCTGTTTCCGTTATTGTAGGTTGCCAGTGGGGCGACGAAGGTAAGGGTAAAATTGTTGATATTCTTAGCGAACGATATGATATCGTAGCAAGATATCAAGGCGGTGCAAATGCAGGGCACACTATAGAGTATGCCTCAGAAAAATTTGTACTTCACCTCATTCCAAGCGGAATACTTCGCGATGGAGTTATTTGCGTTATTGGTAATGGTGTTGTAATTGACCCGGTTGCTTTACTCGAGGAGATTAAATTACTTGAGGATAAAGGCATATCGGTTAAAGAACGTCTTTTTATATCTCACAACGCTCATTTGATAATGCCTTATCATAAAATACTCGATTCACTTAGTGAAACCGGTAAAGTAAAAATCGGCACTACAGGAAGAGGTATCGGACCGTGTTACATAGATAAATATGCCCGCAAAGGTATCCGGATTGTTGATTTGCTTGACAGAGCTTCTTTAGAAGAAAAACTTCGTGCAAACATCGAAGAAAAAAATAATATCATTAAAAAGATTTACGAAGGCGAAGAACTCAATGTTGAGGAAATAGTATCACAATATCTTGATTTTGACAAGGTAATTGATGAATACATAAAAGATGCTCCATTGTTCTTTTCCAACGCCATTGCTGAAGGAAAATCAATTCTTTTAGAAGGCGCACAAGGTGCGATGCTCGATGTTGACCACGGAACATACCCCTACGTTACATCTTCTAACCCTACAACCGGTGGTGCTGCCACTGGGTGCGGCATACCCCCAACTAAAATTACTGATGCAATCGGAATAGTAAAAGCATATACCACACGCGTGGGCGAAGGTCCGTTCCCTACCGAACTTTGTGATGATGATGGTGAGAAATTGCGCAGAATTGGTAGAGAGTTTGGTGCTACTACTGGCAGACCCCGTAGGTGTGGTTGGTTTGATGCATTCCAGGTTCGCTATGCCGCTATGATTTCGGGCGTTGATAAAGTTGCAATCACTAAACTTGATGTTTTGGATGAGTTTGAAGAACTGAAAGTATGTATTGGGTACGAGCTCGATGGAAAACTCCTTCGATCATACCCAACTGATACGGTGAAGCTCTCGAAAATTAAGCCAATATATCAAACGCTACCCGGATGGAACTCCTCTACTGTAGGAATTACCGATTATAACGACTTGCCTGATACAACTAAGCAGTACTTAGATTTTATTTGTAAACACGCAGGTATAACCCCGGCTATAATATCCACCGGCCCTAAACGTGAAGAAACCATTATTCTTGACTAAATCAGTGCAATAGCAGTGAAACTGTCAAAACAACCTAAAGCTTTTAATATCAAGGCGATTCTGCTCGGAGTCGCCTTGGTAATAGGAATAGCAACACTTCTCTATACCAACCGCTTAATTTCTCAACTGCAAAAAAAAGAACGCGACATTGTTCAACTCTATGCAAAAGGAATTGAATATCTTATCAACTCACCTAACGATGCCAGCGACCTTACATTCCTATTTGAAAATGTGATTCAGCCGATCGATTTTCCAATCATTCTTACCGATGCTTCAGATAATGTAAACACACTGGCACCACAAGATGTTAAAAATTTGACTTACGATACTACTATGTCGTCCGATAGAGTAAAGCAGTTTTTTGCTCAAACCATTCAAGAAATGGATGAGAACAATCCTCCTATTCTTGTGACATTTGTTCAAGGTACCGACACCATTATTGTGCAAAAAATACATTACGGTGATAGTGAGTTAATTAATCAGTTAAAATACTACCCATATATTCAACTGCTTATTGCGGGTTTGTTTATTATAACCGGCTATATCGGGTTTAGTCAGATTAAAAAAAGTGAGCAAAGCAATTTACTTGTTGGTATGGCAAAGGAAACTGCACACCAATTCGGAACCCCACTTTCAAGCTTGATGGGCTGGATTGAATTGCTGAAAATGAATTACAACGACCCCGATAAGGTTCTGGATACTGCCAATGAAATACAGAACGATGTAGCAAAACTTACAAAGGTAACCAACCGCTTTTCCAAAATTGGTTCTAAGGGTGAATTAAAACCAGAATCAGTTTACGAACACATTGTAAAGGTAACTGAGTATTTTAACAGGCGATTGCCTCAAATGCGGAAAAAGGTTATACTGAGCATCGTAGGCGACCAATCGGCCAAAGCTATGATGAATGCAGATTTATTTGAATGGGTGATAGAAAACCTTACCAAAAATGCAATTGATGCTATAGAACACGATCAGGGCAAAATTGATTATTACATCAATACGGTAGGGAATAATGTTGAAATTGAGGTGAGCGACAATGGTAAAGGTATTGACCTAAAACATCGCAACGACATTTTTAGGCCCGGATACTCAACTAAACGCCGCGGATGGGGATTAGGACTTTCTCTCACCAAACGAATTGTGCACGAGTATCACCAAGGTAAAATTATACTAAAAAACTCGGTTCCCGGCGAAGGAAGCACTTTCAAAATAACGCTCAAATTAGCAGATAGTACTGATAAAAAAACATCATAACCATTTTCAAATAGTTATGACATCTCCAGCATCTTCTCCAATGGTTTTAAAGCCCGTACCCTTAAATCTTCTTCCATGAGTATTTCGGGAGTTTCATCACGCAAACACGCATAAATTTTTTCCAACGTATTTAACTTCATATACGGGCAGTTATTGCATGCACAGCCATTATTTGCGGGAGCAGGAATAAATCGTTTTTCAGGTTGCATCATTTCCATTTTGTGCAAAATTCCCGGTTCGGTAACCACAATATAAATGTTTGATGAATCTTCATTTACATAACGCAATAGTTGTGAAGTAGAACCAATAAACTGCGCGTGTGAGAGCAAACTTTCTTCACATTCAGGATGAGCAATTATTTTTGCTCCGGGATTTTCGAGTTGAAGCTGTAATATTTTTTCAAGATTAAACGTCTCGTGAACAATGCAACTCCCATTCCATAGCAACATTTCGCGATTCATCTTTTTGCTTATATAAGCACCCAAATTTTTATCAGGAGAAAAAAGAATCTTTTTACCAAGGGGTATCTGCTGAACAATCTTTTCTGCATTACTCGAAGTACAAATGATATCACTCAACGCTTTTACTTCGGTAGAACAATTAATGTAAGTTATTGCTACGTGATCAGGGTTTTCTTCACGAAAGCGTTTAAACGCCTCCGCAGGGGCACTATCAGCCAAAGAACAGCCGGCATTGAGGTCGGGTAGCAATACTTTTTTATTAGGATTCACTATTTTAGCTGTCTCAGCCATAAAATGTACACCACAAAAAAGAATAATTGCATTATCTGTTTCCTTTGCCTTTCTGGCAAGCTCCAGACTATCACCTATAAAATCTGCCAAATCTTGTACTTCACCCTCTTGATAATAGTGAGCAAGTATAAGAGCATTTTTCTCTTTTTTAAGGCGTAAAATTTCCGATTTATAATCAATTACTGTTGCTGTTACATTTAACATAATATCCTCATTACTAACCATTTTATTGGGTTAATTCATTAAAAGCGGTTTTGCGATGTTTCGTTTATCAATATATACATTATCCAAAGTTGAAAAATATTCAAACACAGATATAAATTTTTGCACTATTTTAGACCAATTAAGCTTGTATATACTTGAAATAAATTACTATATTTGGCTAACATCTTCACAGATGTTAGGAACCCTCCTTATAGTAACACACGGCTGCCGGGGTCTTTGCCCTCTTTCCCCGGCAGTATTTATTTTATTACTTCCTTTTGTGCCTGTAAAATTGCTCTTGTAACATCCTTTTTATCTGCTTCAACATCAAGAACAATTTCTCCTATACCTGCTGATAAAACAAATTTATTTTTCCCCGCTTCATTCTTTTTATCCTTAGCCAAATAGGGTAAAATATCTTTTACATTTAAATTCGCTAAAAGACTGGGAATTGGTATAAGCTTAGGGTATGCCATCAGTTTACTTGCATCCTCAGGTGTAAGAATACCCAAATTACGTGAAAGCAGAAGCGCAGCAATCATACCAAGGGCAATTGCCTCCCCGTGTTTTGCTTTGAATTTTGCCGCTGATTCAAATCCATGACCAAAAGTATGACCAAAATTGAGAACCTTTCGTAAACTTTGCTCTCTCTCATCGGCTTGAACAATAACTCCTTTAACTTTTGCGGATTCAAAAACTAAAGTTTTTAATGATTCTTCATTTTGCAAAAGGGCTTTTTCATAATGCTTATTTAACAAACTTTCAAATGATTTACCGGCAATAAAAGCATATTTAATAACCTCGGCCATTCCACAATACACTTCACGTTTAGGCAAAGTCTTAAACAAACTTACATCTGTAAGGATGAAGTGAGGTTGGTAAAAGGTACCAATCATATTTTTACTGTCCAGGAAGTTTACCGCAGTCTTACCACCAAGAGCACTATCCACAGCAGCGAGTATTGTAGTGGGAATATGCACTAAATGAATCCCTCGCATATATGTTGATGCTGCAAAACCCGCTAAATCACCAACTATACCACCACCAACAGCAACAAGTGTTGTGTCTCTACCAAAGTTATCGTTTAGCATCGCCTTATGAATTTTTTGCAACGATTGATAACTCTTGTTTTTCTCAGAGGCCTTTAAGGTTATAAGTCCTTTTTTACCCGTGCTAAGAGAAAATAATTTGTCTATTTGAACAGAGTAATTTGAGTAAACATTTTCGTCAACTACAAAAAATATGTTCGAATATATTTCTTTGTTTACTATCAATAATCTTAATTCCGAGTGTATGTCACTTACCATTCGATAAACAGATTTTCTGGTAGCAGTTTTAACTTCAAATTCCATAACAGCTTCTTTACTCAATTATTAAATTTCTTTTCAAGTGACGAATTATTTCATCAACGGTTTTACCTATACCCATGGTTGATGTATCAACACTAAAATGTGCCTGAGAATACAAGGGGAGTCGAGGTGTTAATAAAGCTTCAATTTTACCAATCGCTTCATCTTTCGAAAGCGGTGCATCGTTTTCCGTTCGAAATAGAGGTCGATTGGTTTTAGATTTCAATCGCTCATAAATAGTGGGTACAGGGGTTTCAAGATAAACCAAATAACCGTGTTCAAGGATTAATGATAAATTTTCAGGTCGGACAATTGTTCCGCCACCAAGTGATATTACTGAGTTGGCAAAACCTGTTGTTTTTTTGAGATACTCAGATTCAAGGTCTCTAAAAAACTTTTCACCATCTGCGGTAATAATTTCAGGAACAGATTTGCTCTCCCCTTTTGAAATCATTTCATCTAAATCGTAAAATGCATAACCAATTGAGTTTGCGACAATTTTACCCACAGTAGTCTTGCCGGAGCACATGAAACCTGTAAAAAATATCAAACTCATTTAAAATCCAATCTTGGTTGAAATGCCAAGCATAAAAACTAATCCGTCAGAAATCAAACGACTCTCCCCTTTAGTAGTTCCCAAATAAAAAGGGTTACCTTCAACAACACCTGAGTCGGAGCTAAAATTCCCCTTCATCCACAGAGTCGGTTCACGGAACTTCATTCTGAAAGTAACGGGAAAATTCTTTATAAACTCATAATCAATTCCCAATGCTACTTGAAGTCCTGATGACCAATTTCCGTTCTCAGTTTCGAATCCAAGTGTTCCTATCTCTCGTATTACCTTTGCATAATAGATACCTAATCCACCTGACATAGTTACTGCAAACACATTGGTACTAAATGGTAAACGATAAGTGGCGCCAACATCAATCGGCACCAGATGGAAGCCCTCAGTACCTTTAAACTGTTTAGTTTTAGCATCTGTAAGTACCGTGATATATTTTTCTTCATGAGTTTGTTTTAAGTATTCGAACGATATTTCAAGTGCGATGTCTTTAAATACCGTAGCGCTCACCCAAAGTGTAGGAGCTAAAATATGTGAATAGGAGAAACTCTTATTACGAAATTCTGATGCAATGTCGTTTGGGTAGGGATACACTTTTGCTTGTACGGTATAAGTTGCTCCAACACCCAAGGTAATTCCTGTTTGGGGATACAAAAATATTGACACCGAGAATAAGAGAAGTAGAAGGATTCGAGTCATAAAAACACAAATTATTTATTGCAATGTAGCACATAAAACAAAAAAGCCATTCACCTTTAGGGTGAATGGCTTTTTAAATACCCTAAACAAACTTCTTACCTGAAGAAATTATATCTATTGTCGGTAATTTTCGAAGTTTTCTTAAGTGTTACACTCCATTGCTGGAATAAAGTAGAAGCACGTTCCTGCAAAAGACCTGCACGCAATTCTTGTTTGCGAGCATCAAATGCCTGTTTATCAAACTCGGGGCGTGAGATTACTTTTATCAAATAGTAACCACGAATACCGCGAACAGGGTCGGATACTTTACCAACAGGTAATTTGGAAGCTGCATAAGAGAATGCAAAATCATTACCTACAGTAGGAATATTACCTGAAGTGGAAAAGTCAGTTGCTGTAGCAAAACGGGCTAAATCATATTTATTCCCGGCATCGGCGAGATTATCACCAACCATGCCTTTAAGCTTAGCAATTTCTTGTTTGGCTTTAGCAAATTTCTTTTCTGTTAAAACTGCGGCATTTACCTGAGGTTTAACATCTTCAAAATCCTTTACTCCAGGAGCAAGAACTTCTTTAACACGAACAACCACATATCCGGAAGGAATGCTAAATGGTTCGCTTATTGTTCCTTCGCCATTGTTAAAGGAGTATTCAACTAAATTTTTATTGTAACCAATTCCTGGTACAGCTTGAACGTCTCTAATAAATGCGGGAGTTTCTTGAACAGATACGTTGAAGTTAGCTGCTTCTTTCTCGAAGCCGTTCTTTTCAGCGATATATTTAAAGTCACCTGCTTGATTATAGATACCTTCGCGAGTTGCTGCAGAAGGTTTAATTTGTTGGGTAATTTTTTCAACTACATATTTAGAAGAAGATTTACCCGAAACTTTAATGATGTGCCATCCAAAAGATGTCTTAACCGGTTTTTGTACGGTATTTAACGGACCTTCGAAACAAGCTTTTTCAAACTCAGGAACCATCATACCTTTTCCAAACCAACCTAATTCGCCTCCGCGTTGTGCAGAACCGGGGTCTTTGGAGAGTTCCATAGCTAATTTGCCAAAATCTTCACCTGCTATAGCGCGGTTGTATGCGGCAAGAGCGTCGGTTGAATCCTTGCCCGGGCTCGAGGAAACAGGTATAAGTATATGTGCTGCATTAACTTCTGTTGTATTAGAAGGAACCGAAGCAATAATATTATAAATTGCTACACCTGTGGGACCCGCTGCAGGGCCAACAATTCCGGTCTTCCCTGACATTGCAGCTTTTGCAACCTCAGTAGGAAGTGTAGAAATTGAAACTGTATCCTGGCTGTAAGGGGTTTCGGAGTATGTTGCAACTAAATCCTTAAATGGGGTTGGATTCTCGGCCGAAACATTGTTGAGAACCGATTGCAATATATTTTTAACTGATGCCGAGTCTTCAGCTGAGGGCTCTACCAGAAATGTAGCATACTGCAAAACGCGTTGATCATCTTGTTTATAAAGATTTTGGTTCTCGTTGTAGTATTGTTTCATATCTTCATCAGAGACTTTAAACTCTTCGTCGGGGAAGCTAAATACATCAACAGCTACATAATCTGCAGTCATTTTCACATTGTCATCAATAAACTTCTGTTTCACTTCAGCATCGCTGATGGTGACAGAAGCCATAAGATAACTCTGTAATTTTTGGGCACGAAGCTGATCGCGTAATTGGTTTTCAACGTTAACAATAATTTCTTTGTTACGTTCGTCGAAAATCGCTTGCTCGTACGCCTGACGATTAAAATTGCCTAATGAATCAACAAAACCCTGCTTCAAAAATTGCGGCGGATCAGGAGCAAGAATAACGTTTCTGATTTCTTCGTCTGAAACAGTTATCCCAAATTCCTTGAGAGCTTGGTCGGTTAGAGAAGCGGTAACCATTTGGTCCCATACTTGGTCTCTGAACATATCCATTTGCTCGTCGGTAACTTCTTGACCGGATTGTTGTTTGTATAGTTCACGCGCTTGCTCAATGCGAGCGGTAAATTGTTCAATTGTTATATCTTCACCGTTTATATTGCCAACATAACGTGACCTTTGACCAAATATCTCCATCACGTTCGAGTCAGATATAATCATAAAGAGCACAAATATGGCACCAACACCTATGATAAATGCCGGGGTGAAATCCCTCATTCTGGACATCAAACCCATAGTTTCTGTAACCTCCGGTTAACAAAATTGTATTAATAGAAACGCTAAAATAGATAGGAATGGGCTAAAAATCAAACTATATTTGCAATAGTAATCAATTTGCTTCCAATTAGGTTAATTTTCTATGAAAATCGGTAAACGTGATGAAATTATTGCCGCTGCTGAGAAACGGTTTATCAAACACGGATACGGAAAAACAACGTTAAATGAGATTGCCCGCGATCTTAGAATGGGTAAAGCATCCCTTTATCATTATTTCGACACAAAAGATGCCCTCTACTATGCTACAGTAAGCAAACAAGTAACCGATTATTTAAATTCACTGCGAGAATTACTAAACTCTTCCGAGAAGTCTGCGTACGAAACTATTGTTACTTTCTTTAAGATGAAGTATTCCTTTCGCGAGTCATACAACCTGTTACACCAAATTCTTATCAACTATTTTACCGATTCCCTTACTTCTCAAGAAGAAAACGTAATTAAAAGTTTTTTTCATTTGGAATTGGAACTTATTCAATTGTTCTTGGGCTCGGTAATAAAAGATGAGTATCATTTTGAAGGGGGAATTACGGCAGATATTGTTTGTATGATTGGGAATCAACTTGTTTTTGGAAACAAATTACTCAGTCACTTGCTTCCTGAAAAGATGCAGGAGACGGAAGAAATTATGTTCTCCCGTCTGCTCGCTGTGGTATTTCAAAAATCAAACGGAAAATCTGACAAAGACTTATTGTTGGGTTTGTAAGACTTTTTAGTCTTGGTCGCTTTCGTCTTCAGATTCTTGATTCATTAAAAATTTCTCGTAGTTGTGTTTAATCACCTGTGCTTCGGTAATAAAATACACGTCTTCGGCAATATTTGTTGCATGATCGCCAAGGCGTTCAAGATTACGACAAGCTACCAAAAATGAAACGGCCGCCTCGATATTATCAGGAGATTCCTTCATAATATCTATAATTAACTGATGATTTTCGCGGTTCAATAAGTCGAGCCTATCATCTGATTCTATTACTCTTTGAGCAAGTTTTGGTTCTTTGTCGATGTAAGAATCTATAGCTCCTTTTATCATTTCCTTGGCAATAACCGCCATCTCACGGAATTTAATCCTATCAAAGAAAACGGGCTTTTTAGCACCGAGATGCAAAAAATTAGAAGCAATGTTTGCAGCAATATCTCCAATGCGTTCGAGGTTTCCGTTGATAGTCATGGATGACATAATAAGGCGCAAATCCATTGCAACCGGTTGATTTAACGCAAAAATCTTTTGACAAATTTTATCAATTTTTAAATCGTAGTTATCCACCTTACGGTCGCGCTCTACTACTAACCGGGCTATTTCGGGACTTTCTTCTTCGATGGCACGGATGGCAAATTCTACTTGTTCATCCACCAAACTTGACATCTTAATAACTCTGGTTCTTAACTTTTCGAGTTGTTCTTCAAAATGACGACTCATCAATAATCCTTTTTCACTTCACTTAGTACAATATAACAAATATCAACCAAAACGACCTGTGATATAATCTTCGGTTTGTTTTTGCTTGGGGTTTGTAAACATCTTGGTAGTTTTAT
>CALKUG010000078.1 GCA_937996765.1 uncultured Ignavibacteria bacterium | reverse complement strand
CGGTCAATGTTTCTCCACATCAACTTCTCTGTTGTTAGGGTTACGCCATCAACATTTTTTACCACCACATTTTCGTATGCGTAAAGGTCGCGACTCTTATCATCAACCTTTCCCCAATGCGAATTAAGCTTTGTGGTACGAATCTCTTCAGCATCAAAAAAATCTATTTGAACTAAGCTATCCAATACTGTTTCAAGACGCGATTCAAATACTCTTATTCTTCCTGCTTGAACAATTGCACGAGTTTTGCCAGAATCCGAAAAAGTGATGGTACTCTGCCAACTTTGCTGAAGTGGGATTTCTCCGATTTCTACTTTCCCAATAGTTGGCTTAACGCCTTCGCGATCGCATCCATAAAAAAGAATTGAAAACATTAAAGAAATAACAAAAAGTAATTTTGATTTACTCAACGTTGTTGCAGTCCTAAGTTAAGTAAGTCATGTAAATGTACAATTCCAATCGGCTTGTGGTCTTGGTCGGTTACAACCAAGCAGGTAATTTTATAACTCTCCATTTGCTTGAGGGCAAACGATGCAAGAATATCCTTATTAACTACTTTTGGGTTTTTAGTCATTAAGTCTTTTGCAACAAGATTGTGAATTGAGTCGTTTTTTTCGAGACTGCGGCGCAAATCACCGTCGGTAACAATGCCCAACAACTTTCCTGCATCATCAATAACGCAAGTGCTACCCAGGCGTTTTGAAGTCATCTCTAAAATGGTGTCCTTAACGGGCGTGTTTGCGTGAACCACCGGAACATCGGCATCTTTTATCATAATTTCAGCTATGCGTAATGAAAGGCGTTTACCTAAACTCCCTGCCGGGTGAAGAACTGCAAAGTCTTCAGCTGTAAATCCGCGTACCTGTAACAAGGCAACAGACAATGCATCTCCCATAACAAGCATTGCGGTGGTTGATGCTGTTGGTGCTAAATCATGAGGACAAGCTTCTTCCTCAACCTCAACATTTAACACAATATCCATTTCACGAGCTATTTTCGATTGAAGATTGCCCAACATTCCAATCATAGGAATACCCATACGTTTTATCATATAAATGAGCATCATCAATTCATCGGTGCCGCCACTTTTGGAAAGAAGAATTACAACATCCTCTTTTCGTACCATTCCCAGGTCGCCGTGCAATGCATCTGTGGGGTGTAAGTAAAATGCAGCTGTGCCTGTTGAGTTCATAGTGGCAACAATTTTGCGAGCGATTAGTCCTGATTTTCCTATTCCGGTAAGTACAACTCTACCTGTGGAATTACGTATTATCTCAACGGCACGATAGAATTGTTCATCGATGCTTTTTAGCATTTTTTGAACGGCTTGAGTTTCTATACGAATCACCTCTTGACCGTACTTTAATACACTTTCTCTGTTCACACTCATTTTCCTAAAATTTTCGACCACAAGGCCGGTTTACCTGAAACGCTTTTTTTTGGCAATTCCACTTTATCAAGTTTTAGCTTAAATTTTTTCATATACGCAGAGTAATTAAATAATGCCTCTATCAATAGTGCATCTTCAAATTTCTCATGGTGCTCAAAAAACTCATTGCGAGAAATTATTTTGCCACCTGTGTATCCGCCTAAGTGCCTCACTTCGTTATAAAAATTTGTAACCGGTATTACCCTATTAAACCCATCAACTTTATTGTGCACCCAAAGTTTCTGTGGGGTTTTGGCGATAGCTAACGAATATGGGGTTTCGGGTAGATGAATTTCTCTCACCTTACCATTTGCAAATAATCTGTCACCACTCTTCCAGTTGGAAAGAGTCCAATAAGATCTTTCTCGCTGGGGAGTAGTGATTAATAAATCATCGGTATAAACACCATTGGGGGCAAAATCAATTTCAAAACACTCATCATCTTCTTCGTGAATCGAAATACTTACATCGTATGTTTCAAACGCAATAAAAGCAATGGTAAAGACCACCGATGGTGGGAATGAAGTATCTGCTTCCTTTGTGGTAGGACCAACAATTATGGAGTAATCACCAAATCGCGATTGGCCTAAAACTTGTTTGCTGAAAATATTCTCCAAAACAGAAGAATACACTTCCTTCTTTTTACCTAATGCGAAGGAAATGCAAAGTTTTTCAAATTCCGAAAGCGGTCGTGGAAAAGTAACTTCAGCCATTATATTCTCGTTAGCATTCAAGCTTTTGAAATTTCATCAATGGCTTTAACTTTCCGTAATAGGGGTTCAAGCTCAGTGAGAGAAAGCTGGCTTGCAGCATCACTTAACGCTTTTGCAGGATTTGGATGTACCTCAAGAAAAAGAGCATCAATGCCAACCGCAGCGGCGGCAACTGCTATAGGTTTTATAAATTTTGGCTCGCCACCCGATTTTTCATCCACCGAAGGAAGCTGCACGGCGTGTGTGGCATCCATAACAATGGGGTATCCAAATTCTCGCATTATAACAAGTGATCGCATATCAACCACTAAATTATGATACCCAAAAGTTGCACCTCGTTCAGTAAGTAAAATGTTTGTGTTACCTGTTGCAGCAACTTTTGATGCAGCGTGTTTTATATCGCCTGGAGCTAAAAATTGACCCTTTTTAATGTTTACTGCCTTACCCGTTTCGCCGGCCGCAATAAGAATATCGGTTTGACGGCACAAAAAGGCGGGTATTTGCAAAATATCAACATATTCAGCTGCTATAACAGCTTCTTCTGCTGTGTGTATATCGGTTATTACGGGCACTGAGAGGGCTTCTGAGACCTCTTTGAGTAATTCAAGACCTTCTCTATCACCTATCCCTGTAAATGAGCTAATAGAGGTTCTATTTGCTTTCCTATAACTCGATTTAAAAACAAGAGGTATGTTTAGTGATTGTGCAATTCTCTGAATTTCGTGTGCAGTTTCGAAAAGCATCTCGCGCCCTTCAATTACACAAGGACCTGCTATGAGAACAATGGGTGCTCCATCACCAAAGGTGATATTTTTAATCTGAATCATACTAGCCTAATCAAAAAGTGTATTTAAAGGGGTATCGCCTTTTCGAGTTCTGCCAAAGTACCGGTAAGCAGCATCAGTTGCTTCTCTACCTCTTGCAGTTCTATGAATAAACCCTTGTTGAATCAAAAACGGTTCGTAAACTTCTTCTATGGTTCCTGCTTCTTCATTAACCGCAACGGCAATTGTTTTAAGTCCAACAGGTCCACCGTTATACTTATCAAGAATAGTAAGCAGAATTTCTTTATCCATTTCATTTAAGCCCATGGCGTCAACTTCAAGTGCTTCGAGTGCAAGCATAACTATTTCCCCATCAATATTGCTTTTGTTATGATAGTCGGCAAAATCTCTTGTTCTTCTTAATAATCTGTTTGCAATTCTTGGGGTTCCTCTGCTCCTGCGCGCTATTTCAAACGCTGCGGTGGTTTCAATTCCCTGTTTCATAATTGCAGCACTTCTTATCACTACTTTTTGTAAAACCGCAGCATCGTAGTAATCTAATCTCTGATTTATTCCAAAACGATCGCGCAGCGGAGATGTGAGCATACCTGCTCTGGTGGTTGCACCTATTAGCGTAAATTTCGGCAGACTAATCTGCACTGAACGTGCCGAAGGTCCCGAATCTATCATTATATCAATACGATAATCTTCCATAGCCGAGTACAAAAATTCTTCAACTACCGGGCTTAGGCGATGAATTTCATCTATAAACAGAACTGATTTTTCTTCAAGATTTGTTAGCAACCCTGCTAAGTCTCCGGGCTTTTCTAATACCGGACCCGAAGTGGCTTTAATAGGCGCCCCAAGTTCATTAGCAATAATATTGGCAAGAGTTGTTTTACCAAGTCCCGGGGGGCCTGTAAGCAAACAGTGGTCTAATGCCTCACCTCTTTTGATGGCAGCCGAGATATATACTTTGAGATTATCGGTGAGTTTTTGCTGACCAATAAAATCGCTAAACCTTACCGGCCGTAACGAGTTTTCTATCTCTGCTTCTTCGCCCGGAAGAAGTTCTGAACTGTTATTCTTTTTCACAATGCATAATTTGTTTTATTTAAACTGAAATATAACGAGGAACGGGGAGATTATAAATTGAAACGGTTTACGCTACCAGCGATTTATTACGCAGCTTAAACCAATAAACAAGATATACCAACCCTATCATTACCAATATGTTGGCTAAAGCAAGTCCTATGGTAGGAAGAGGAGCCAAGCTCCAATCTCCTAAAAACCGAGTTAGGCCGGGGTTCCATGCACCACCATAAACTATTAGTAGATGTGCAACGTAGATGAGTAAAGTATTTCTGCCTATTAAGATTAAAATATGGGGAATGTTCTCCACGCTCATCGAAATAATTGAGAATAACGAACTCAGGAACAAAACAAATCCGAGACGTAGAATAATCTCGGCGAGCATTAGAACCTGTGGTACGGAATAATGATTCCAATGGTCATGGAAGAAACTGAGCAGATAACTTAAAATAATTAGTGCGAAGCCCATTGACGAAAGATACATTGGGAAATACTGTCGTGTAAATACCCGTGGGTGTCGAGCAAGGTAGGTTCCTAAAATTCCCCCTGCAAACATATATGCCAACCAAGGGAAAAGTGGGAATAAGGAAACCTCGGGTTTAAATGAAAAAACTCTACCTGTGTAGAAATAACCAATTAAAAAATCGGGGAGATAGTTTTTCCAATTAATAAATTCAAATTGTAAATGCAGTCCAATAAATAGTATTGTAGCGGCACTAAAAACCTTGTAATCAGAAATCTTTGTTTTTTCGGCAAGCCATTTTAACCCTATGGTAAACAAAACTCCAAAAGCGGTCATATGTAAAACATCGGTGGTAAAAAAAGTAATCCATTGAATTGAAGAAACGTCTGAAAAATCAACAAGCTTCCACGTAGGGTATCTTAGCAAATATCCTATAAGTAAAAGGTAAAAAAATCTTTTTATACCTTTTTTCACACGTGGATTTTCATCGAAAGGTAATTTGTTCAGGGAGAAAAGGTAGGTAAATACAGTTCCTGCGGTAAATAAAAAGGTTGGTGCGGTCATTCCTCGCATAAATAACCACACCACAAACAACGGATTACTCATATCACGATACTCTTGTGCCAATAAAGCATCAACCGTATGCCCTTGAACCATCATTATCACGGCAAAAGCGCGAATGAGGTCAAGAAACACAATTCTACTTTTTTTTGGCGGTGGTACCATGCGTTCCTAAAAAATTAATAATTGTAGCTTGTTTAAGGCAACACTCAATTTTACAAAATGTATTCTGCAATCAATTCAATCTCAACAGATGCATTGCGCGGAAGTTGTGCAACTCCTACAGCACTCCGAGCATGCTTACCATCCTCGCCGAATAACGTTATCATTAATTCGCTTGCTCCGTTTGCAACCTCGGGCTGGTCGGTAAAATCTTCGGCGGAATGTACAAACACCGTTAACTTAATAATTCTTGTGATGTTTTCAATTGAGCCGGAAACTAAGGTAACTGCAGCTAAAGCATTGAGCGCTGCAAGCTGCGCAGCAATTTTTGCCTCGCCAACAGAAACATCGGTACCAACTTTTCCGGAGTATAATATTTGCCCGTCTTTAACGGGTAACTGACCGGAAGTATAAGCAATCGATCCGATTGTTTGAACCGGAACATAAGCAGCTAATGGTTTTGCCGGAACCGGAATTGACAAACCCATCTCTTGGAGAATTTCAATTTTCGAAGTCATAATCTTTAACCCTGTTTTTGTTATTTTTCCTATGGGTAATATGATAAATTCATTACCATTAGGCAAATAAAAAGTTAGGACTATTCCCAATGACCGAAAAAAAGTTTCTTGAATTCGTTTCTATTATGCGTCGTCTTCGTAAAGAGTGTCCTTGGGATAGGGAGCAAACCCACGATAGCATCAAAGCAGCAACTCTCGAAGAGGCATACGAAGTGGTTCATGCCATTGATGAAAAAGATTTTTCCGAGCTAAAAAAAGAACTTGGCGACCTTTTACTTCACATTGCCTTCCATTCTGTTTTGGCAGAAGAAAGTGGCGCCTTCACAATTGATGATGTTATAGACTCCATTTCGGCAAAACTTATTCGCAGACACCCCCATGTTTTTGGGAATGTTGAAGTTGAGAATAATGACGATATTATGCGTAATTGGGAATCCATTAAATTACAAGAAGGCAGAAAATCAGTACTTGAAGGGATACCCTCGGCTATGCCGGCTTTACTAAGGGCGTTCCGCGTACAAGAAAAGGCATCTAAAGTTGGTTTCGATTGGCAAAACAAAAAGGATGTTTGGGATAAAGTTACCGAAGAATTAGAGGAATTATCAGAGGCAGAGAGTAGTAAGAATCAGACAGAAGTAGAAGAAGAATTTGGTGATTTACTTTTTTCTTTGGTGAATTACTCGCGCTTTATAACAGTTAATCCGGAAAATGCACTACGTAATTCCACAAAAAAGTTTGAAGAACGTTTTAAGTATATCGAGGAACAGCTATCACTTCAAGGCAAATCGGTTATTGAAGCAACTTTCGAGGAGATGGACGAGTTGTGGAATCAAAGCAAAAAAGAGCTCTGATTTATTTTTCGTAGTGCTTCTCATAAGCATCAATAATATCTTTAACGAGCTTGTGCCTTACAACATCTGATTTATCGAAATACACAAATCCTATGCCCGAGACGCTTTTAAGAATTTCTTGGGCTTTAACCAAGCCACTGACCTGCTTGTGTGGTAAGTCGATTTGAGTGATATCTCCTGTGATAATACACCGTGAGTTGGCACCCAAACGTGTAAGGAACATTTTCATTTGTAAGTCGGTACTGTTTTGTGCTTCGTCCAAAATAACAAAAGCGTTATTGAGCGTTCTGCCACGCATATAGGCAAGGGGAACAATTTCAATAATACCTTTTTCAATATATCCACGAAGTTTTTCAGGGGGAATCATATCTTCGAGAGAGTCGTAGAGCGGCCGTAAGTAGGGGTCAATTTTTTCTTTAAAATCTCCGGGTAAATAGCCCAAACTCTCCCCTGCTTCAACTGCGGGGCGTGCTAAAACTATTTTTTTAACTAAACCTTTTTTTAATGCAGAAACAGCCATTGCAACTGCTATATAGGTCTTACCTGTTCCGGCAGGCCCAATTGCAAAACAAATATCATTTTTTTGAACAGTCTGCACATAGTGCTGCTGCCCAGCAGTGCGCAAACGAATAGCGTCATCTTTTGTGTAGAGGATTATCGAGTCGGGGTCGTGTTCCGACTTGCCCGTAGAATTAGCGTAAGATCCAAGATCAATAATTAAGCGCACATCCGTTGCACGAAGTTGGTTTGTTGTAGTTAGTACGTACAACATTTCCTTTAGTGCTCGCTCAATTGCAGCAACCTCATCAGAACTACCTCTAAGTATTGCTACTTCACCACGAACAATAATGGTACCGGTGAATTTTTCCTCCAACATTTTTATATGCTGGTCTCCGGGACCAAGCAGTGTGGCTACGTCAACTTTTTCTAAAGAAATTCTTTTTTCAACTTCGATCATTAATTCCTAATCCTCTTTAAAATAAGACACCCGCACGGCTTAAGCAGTGCGGGTGACTTTTAAGAAAAATTTATTAAACTCAATTCAACCAAATTAGTTGGTAGGAGCCGGTTTGTAATTTTTCATTTTCTTATCGTACATTTCTTTTTCAGAATCGGTAAGAGCAGGGATGGTGAACTTTTGATTTGGATAAATCAAGTTCGGGTTCTTTCCGATTACAGAACGGTTTGCTTCATAGATTTTAGGCCATGCGAAACCATTACCATAATATTGTTTCTGACGAGCGATGCACCATAAGCAATCACCTTTAACAACGTTATGAACAACTTCAGGAGCAACTTCTGACCAGTTATCTAACATACGTTGTAACTGATTGTGAACTTTATCAAAAAATTCAGGAAGTGCAGAAAGCTTGTTAGCTTTCAAAGCATCGAGATCTTTTTGACGGTCAGCTTTAGGAGCTTTTTTGTCTCTGATTTGTCTTTCGAGTTCATTAACAGCTTTACGGAAACCATCAACATCGGTTTTTGTTCCACCGAGTGATGAGTAAAGTTGGTTCATGCAATCTTCGTATGTATTCATCGAAGACATCATGTTCTTCAAATTGGTGATATCTGAATTGAGCTTCTGTGATTCAGTCATAAGAGTATTCTTTTTCTGATTCAAAGAATTCATTTCATTCTGCCACTCTTCCATAGTCATTTCTTTTTGCTGAGCAAAAGAGCTAACTGTTAAGAGGAGAGCAAAAACGGCAACGCTAAAAAACTTTATAGCTTTCATTAATTTGTCTCCTTCTTACTTGGTCATTTTTCTAAGGTTAGCTTCGGTTTCTTGACGAACTTTAGCGCACTCTTCTAATTGTTTATTTCTCTCAGCAATATCTCTTTCGAGTTTTGCTTTTTCATCTTTTAAGCCATTGATTTGTTTTTCCATTTGGCTTACTTCATTTCTGAGTTTCGAAAGCTGCTCTAACTGTTCCGCTGATGGCCCTGATGAACATCCGGCAAGACCAAAAACAGAAACACCAAGAACGGCTGCGAGAACAAGTGCCTTGAGGCCACTTACTTTTTTCATGTGTTTCTCCGTTTTTCTTTATAAAATAAACCCACAAGAAACGCTCTCATGGAGTATTTTCAGAATTATATTCTTAAAGATAGTAATAAATATTGAAATTGTTTATCGACGTCTTAAAAAAATATTTAATAAATTATTCAATATTGTGGTATTAAAAATTAGAATAAAGAAGTGGGGTAAAAAGTTCCCTTAGAAATAAATAAGGGCTCAGCCTTTTCAAGCTGAACCCTTAATTGAAATAAGTTAGAATGTAACTTTAAATGCTACAAATGTTCTTTTTGAGAACGAGTTGTAAACATAAGAAACACCAACAGGAAGTGAATAAGATTCGGTTATCTTAATCGACTTTGAGAGTGAGAAACCTGTGTTAATCACTTCAAACTTATCTGTTGCAACTGAATGCCATACGCTTTTACCTTGAGCAGCGCCGCTGAACACAGTACCCGAAATCTCTTCACCTAAGGTGAACGGATAGCTTAATTCAACATATAATGATTTATTATCAGGAACTTCGTTGTAAAAGTTGGTAGAAACCATTGCTTTTAACGGAAACGAAGCAGGTAATTGATAACTTGCTGCAACTTCGAAGGTGTGTGCACCTTCGCCTTTGTCCTTGGCATTTGCCCATGAACCGAGGTCGTTACCTGCTGCATCAACTCCTGAATAAGGATAATAGTAATCAGATATGGTTAATCCGAAGGTACCGGCTTTTTCGCTTGAGAAGCTATAACCGAGATACATATCGTTTTCAGCGAAATTATTGTTCATTGCATACGATGCCCAGAACCCTACTGATAAGGTGTGTGAACCACCAAAAGTATGGGCTATCGAGCCGTATGGTTGAACATGCATCGAGTTCGCTCCGAACTCAACACCACGCCATATGTAACGTGAAACAACGTCTGCATTAAATGAATAAGATGTTTGTGCCATAGCCGGTATTATGGCTAATAAAACAAACAACATCAGTAACTGCTTTTTCATGTGTACTCCTATGAGTTTATGTTTGTGTATAGTTGGGAAAGCTTATACTCCCAGAAGCCTATGTGCGTGAAAACTAAAAAAACCTGTTCCGCTGACAATTATATGATCTAACAACTCAATCTCTAAAAGTTTTCCCAATTTAGCAACTTTTTGTGTAAAAATTTTATCATGTTCGCTCGGATTTGTGCTCCCACTTGGATGATTATGCACTAAAACGATAGAATGTGCATTATTTTCAAGTGCAAAAGCAAAAACCTCTCTTGGTGATACTCGAATTGAATCCTGAGTGCCCTTAAACATCATACCTTGTTTAATCTTGCCCTTTTGTGTATTTAAAGCCACTACCCATAATTCTTCCTGAGTTTTATCCCTGAGCATATTCATAAAGTAGCCTCCTATGATTTCGGGCGAATCAAATTTTTCATTATCCAAATTCAAGGATTCCATTGCCGCTCTTCTGCCGAGTTCAAAAGCTACTGATAAATTAATGGCTTTAACCTCTCCAATCCCATTTATTGTTTTTAAGATTTCAGGTGGCTGTTGTGCCAAAGTTTTTAAGTCTTCAAATTTTTTCATAAGACTCAGTGCTACTTCGTTAACGCCTATATACTTAGTCCCCGACCCCAACAAAATCATAATAAGCTCAGCTGAAGAAAGAGATGATAAACCAAATTTGCTGAGTTTTTCCCGCGGTTTCTCGCTATCAGGTAGTTCTTTGAATCTCATCATTCTCTGCCGTCTATTCTATCAATCAATTCGAACTTATTACTCCGATATCGTAATAGATTGAGTGAGTTATTTACCCGCTTTACGGTAAAATGAATATTACTCTTTAATCCGGTAAATCTGTAACCAGACTTCATTTTATCAATTACGTCAGAAGGATTTATATTTGCATTATCGTTGTATAATGCAAGTAAATATGCAGTTGCATCATATCCATACAGCATAAACTTAGAAAAATGATGGCCTGTAATATCTTCGTAGTAACGCTCTAATTTAATAAACTTTGGGTCGTTATAATCCACATAGTTGTCTGAAAAAAATCTAAAATTAAGCAACACATCAGTGAAATCTTCGTAGCCAAACGGACGTATCCAATCCTGATCCCCTATACAATCAATGGTAATTCCATTAAATCGCACAGCTGCAAGTATAGCGGGGGTATTTGATGAGGCAACAACAGGGAAATAAATTACATCCGGTTGTTCAGTAAGTTCTTTAACTTCCGCTAAAACATTGTTGAGATTTACTCCCGAAATTGAATAACCGCGATCAAGTACAATAGTACCTCCCAGCTCCGTAAATGCTTGCTTAAAGCAATGAGCGTTACTTGGGCCATAACCGCTTTCATCATAAAATATTGCAACTTTGCGCTTACCCAATTCACCAAAAATATATTCTGCTATGATTTTGCATCGATTTTCGAAGGAAGGGTTAGCCTGAAACAGATTGGATTTTTTGTCGTTGAGCTCATTATCTGTAGCAGTAGGTGATATTAACGGAATATTCAAATTTTCAAATATACCGGCAGCAAGTTTGGTTTCATCACTGAATAATGGTCCAATGATGCCCAAGATATTTTCTCTGCCAACTAACTCCGAATAAACAGAACGCAGCCCCGCTTCGCTTCTTCTGCTATCTTTTATTATTAATCCTATTTTTTCAAGAGCCAAACTATTATACTCGTTGATAGCAATTTTAATCCCTTCCAAAATTTCTGATTGAGCAGAATGTTTATCAGGAGAATCTAAAGGAATAAGTGCAACTATCGATCCGCGCAAAACCTGGGAATTTGGCTGTTCAGTGGGACTCTGTAATGCCTCAGCAACCAAAGATTCAGGGGTTCCGGGGAAAATCGAGAGAATTTGAGAGAACTCGTTATTAGCCTCTTCCATTTCGCCTCTGCGCAAGAGTACCTTGGCGTAAGTGAGCCGAAGTAAGGGGCGGAATTGAGGGCGTGGGTAATTTCGAGATTTTTGCTTTAAAAGGTTATTGTCAAGTTTATGAAATGCGAGACGTTCAATTTGTTCTGAAATAGTGGGTTTGGATTCTTTACTAACACTTTCATAGAGAAACAATAATTCATCCAAAGCCAATTCAAAATCTGCAAGCGCAATTGCCGAAGCGATTATTGTTCTGCGTGCCTCAGGGATATAGGTAGAACGGGGGTTCTCGATTGCAAATTTTTGCAGAATTCTTATTGCCTGTTCGTACTCATAAAGAGAGTATAAACTTTTTGCGTAGAGTATTGTAGCAGCTTTGTGATTAGAGAAGCTCTGATTACTGCTCAGTGTTTTGAAGATTTTTCCGGCATCTTGATAGCGAGAAGCTGAATAAAACACCAGAGCTTTTTCGAACTCTTTTTCGGGAGTATTCTGTGCAAACAATCCTATTGTAAAGAAAAAAAGCATCATTACAAGATATTTACCCATAAGTTACTCGCTTACTTTGTATAGAAGAGACTCAGTGAGTTAAGAGCTTCTTTTAGAAGAATATTCTCGGGATCCATTTTTATAGCAATCCTGAGATAATTTTCACCTTCTGTATAACGACCCATTTTTGTTACCGTTATTCCTAAAAGCCCGTAAATTTCAGAATTGGCTGTACCCCTACTTACAAACGGGAACAACAAATCTTCTGCTTTATGCAGTTCCTCAGTTTGAAGATAAATTTTTGAAGCGGTAACTACTAAATCCGCATCGCTTTTGTTAAGTGCGAGGGCTCTATCAATTTCAACTGCAGCATTCGCAAACATACCCTGCTCAAAAAAGCAAAAAGCACTCAGTTGGAAAACCTCGTAGTTATCATTTTTAACCTGTTTGCAAAGCTCTAACAATTCAATTGCGTCGTCAAATTTTTTCCTGTCAATAGCTATCTTTGCACGAATAAGTTGAACATCAAAAACAAAAGTTGAATCAGGCACTTTATCTATAAAAGTAACAAAATTCTCATCTGCTTTTTCATACTCATGTATCATATAAAAGGAATACCCCACAAAGAAAAACGCAAGCCCATCTTTATCTTCCTTACCATCAAGAATTCCAATCACTCGCTCCCAACGTGCAGATTTAAAATGATAATGACCTACAAATATCAAAGCATTTATATCATCGCAAAAATCCTCAACAATTGCATCCAGTAATCTTGGTATCAGCTCTTGTTTTTTCATTTGCTCATAAATGTTAATCAAACTGAAGTAGGCTTGCGGAATCGAATGCTCACTGTTGATTACACTAAGATAAATCTGGATAGCATGGAGCGGCTTGCCTTGGCTCTCAAATTTTTGAGCCCGTTGGAGACGCATTTCGGTAAGTGCTACTTGCGATGCGTAAGCATCTTCTTTTGCCATTTTTTTATTCCCACTCTATAGTGGCAGGTGGCTTGGATGAAACGTCGTAAACAACTCTGTTTACACCCTTTACCTTGTTAATAATTTTGTTAGAAATATCTGCAAGAATTTCTTGATCCATTCTATACCAATCTGCGGTCATTCCGTCTCTGGAAGTTACGGCTCTTAGTGCAAGTACATTTTCGTATGTACGTGAGTCGCCCATTACTCCAACTGAGTTAACCGGTAATAGCACAGCAAACGCTTGCCATATCTCTTCGTAAATTCCTGTGCGTTTTAGTTCCGAAATAAAGATATCATCAGCATCCTGTAGAACTGCTATTTTCTCGCGAGTGATATCACCTAATATGCGAACAGCCAAACCGGGACCCGGGAACGGGTGCCTTGCCAATAAATCGTGTTCGATTCCCAACTCTTTACCTACTCTGCGTACTTCGTCTTTAAACAGTTCGCGTAAAGGTTCTATGAGTTTCAAATTCATTTTTTCGGGAAGTCCACCAACATTGTGATGCGATTTAATAGTTACCGACTGCCCCTTTACTGAAACAGATTCTATCACATCTGGGTAGAGTGTACCTTGCACCAAATAACTAACGTTTTCAATTTTTTTTGCTTCTTCTTCAAAAACGTCAATAAAAGTTTTGCCGATTATTTTCCGTTTTTGTTCAGGGTCGCTCACTCCTTCAAGTCGTGAGAGAAATAATTCAGAGGCATCAATGGTTTTAAGATTTAGTTTGAGCGAATCCTTAAGAATCGCAGTTATAAGCTCGCTTTCATTTTTTCTCATCACACCGTGGTCGATGTGTATGCAATGCAATCGCTCGCCAATAGCTCTCTGTACCAACACTGCTGCAACCGTGGAATCCACACCACCGCTGAGGGCACAAATCACGTTTCCTTCGCCAACGGTTTCCCGAATTTTAGCAATACTGTTATCTATAAATGATTCAGAAGTCCAATCACCCGAAGCATT
>CALKUG010000077.1 GCA_937996765.1 uncultured Ignavibacteria bacterium | reverse complement strand
TATTATTTCCAACCGCGAGAAATAAAACAATTTATTTTTTTGATCCACAAAAGGAGCAAATTCCGATTTTTCGGAGTTGATACGAATCCCAAAATGTTGTGGATAACTCCACAAATCATTTTTTCTGAAACTAACAAACAAATCTGTTTCACTCAAGCGATCATGCCGATTCGCCGTGAAAATAATGTAATCTTCATCAGGGGAAATATAAGCATCGGATTCGTTTCTGATAGTATTGATGTATGGGCTCAGCGGTAATGCCAGACTTAGTTCGTTCCCTACGATAGTGCTTCTAAAAATATTGTTATCAGAAACACTTCGAGTAAAATACAGTGTGTTATTTTTCGAAACTGCCGGTTGGCATTCATTCGCGTTGCTGTTTATACTATTCGATAGTCTTTGCGGCTCTCCCCAAACTCCTTCAATTTTATAAACAACATATATATCAGCCCAACTATTTTCGTCAGGTTTTGAAGAATAGTAAATTGCATCCCCGTATGGTGAAACGTAAGGCTGGTTCTGGATTTCATTAAAGTCAGCAAAAAATGCAGGTAAGGGTTTACTCCACACTCCTTCGGTTTTTACCGATTGCCAAATTTGCAGTTTTTCTTTGCCACCATGGGAACGCACAAAAAACAAGGTGTCAGCGGTTGTTGTAAAGGTTACGCCGTAGGATTCCCTTGCAAAAATTGCTGAAGAGTTAAAAAGAGTTTGAGCCAAGACTACTTGTTCAAAGAAAAATGCGGTGAGAAAAAAATAAAAAACTTGGGATATTGTTCTGTGCTTCATTTTCCTCCAGTTATAAATTTTAAGCACGTAAACCTTCCAACACGCAACTCGATTGCACTTAAAATAATTAAGCACAACTAATATAATATTTTTTTCCTACATCGGGAACGTTCTTCGCATTATGTTTGCGTAACGATAACTAAAATCGAACGAGGTCTCACATCCTTTGAGTTTTGCGGTATAAGTTCGGTTATTAATTTGCGATACCTTTTCAACAAAATCCAAGTTGATAATGGTAGCACGGTGTATTCTTAGAAAAGAGCTTTCGGGAAGTATTTTTGTCCAGTTTCTCATAGTTTTCCGAACAAGCAACTCCATTCCGTCAACTGTTTTTACTTTACTGTACTCTTTTAGTGCTGTTATGCAAAGAATTTCTGTAAATTTTACAAACTTTAGTTTGGTACCTAATTTAACGAGAATATGGTCGTCGTGTTTGATGGGCTTAGCTGAATCCTCAAAACTGTTAAACTCTTCATTAAACTTCTTTTTGATGCAATGCAGTTTTGATAAGCGATTTCTTAACGTTGTTTCAAGCGTTTGAGTAATTTCACTTTTTCCCATATAGTCATCTACCCCAAGTGTAAGCAGAACCCTACTTTCAGAGAGAGATGGTTGTTCGGATATTGCAATTATTGGTATAGTACGAGTTTTTTCGTTGTGTAAGAACTTTTGTATCAGCGAAAGATCTTCCGCAGAGTAATACAGAAACAAAATAACACGTGGCTGGTACCTACCTGCTATGCGTATTCCGTCTTTTTTACTGTGCGAAAAATGTACAGAAAATTCTTCCTGTGGTAATATGCTTTCTACCTCAGTGAGATTATCTTCTTGATTTTCGATTACTAAAATTTTGATCAACTAACTGCCCAAATTTTTCATACTTCCCCTCTGAAAATACTTCTTTCCCGTTCATAAAAAAAACAATTGAACTTACATCGCATTACGCGTTTATGACAAAAATAACGCGTTCGTGACAATTTCATTTTTTATCCCGTTATCCATTCTGAATTTTGTATGTGGTTCTTATAAATCACAATTTATCGGATGGGCACGTATCAATTTTGGGCAATTCACAACTGTTACTCCCCCCCCGAACAATAAATGCACTTTTACAAAAAGTGTTTTAATTCTTAATTTATTTACAAAATCGTATAAAGGACGTTTATGGAAACTCTTAATACAGGCAGTACCGGGTTTATGCTCGTTGCAGCAAGTCTTGTAATGCTTATGACCCCCGGGTTGGCATTTTTCTATGGCGGATTGGTTGGCAGAAAAAACGTGCTTGCTATTATGATCCAAAGTTTTCTTTCGCTCTGTTGGACAACCGTTTTGTGGTTTGTTGTTGGGTACTCTCTTTGCTTTAGTGGCGGACAGGGTGGTGTTATTGGCAATCTCGATATGGCTTTTATGAATGGAGTAAACCTCAATTCAATGTACAATGACGAAATTCCCACTTTTGCTTTTGCAGTTTATCAGATGATGTTTGCAATTATTACCCCTGCTCTTATAACAGGCGCTTTTGCAAATCGTGTTCGGTTTACAGCGTATTTTATTTTCTTAACCTTGTGGCTTTTGTTTGTCTATTTCCCATTAGTGCATATGGTATGGGGTGGTGGACTTTTAGCACAATGGGGCGTTCTTGATTTCGCGGGCGGTATTGTTGTTCATGCGAGTGCAGGTATGGCTGCTTTAGCATCGGTATTCTATGTTGGGAAACGTAATCTTGTTGAACGCGGACCCCATAGCATTCCTCTCGTGGCACTCGGTACAGGTTTACTGTGGTTTGGATGGTATGGATTTAACGCGGGTTCTGAATGCAAAGTTGACGCAATAACAGTTCAAGCATTTATCAATACCGATGTTGCTGCTTCGTTTGCCGGTATTACCTGGTTAATTTTAGCATGGTTCTTAGAAAAGAAACCAAAGTTTATTGGGTTACTCACTGGTTCTGTAGCAGGATTAGCTACAATCACGCCTGCTGCCGGTTATGTAACTTTAGGCCATGCCGCTCTTATTGGTATTATTACCGGTGTTGTTTGCTACTTTGCAGTTGCGCTCAAAAACAAGCTTCACTGGGATGATGCACTCGATGTCTGGGGTGTACATGGTGTAGGTGGAACACTTGGCGTTATACTTCTTGGGTTGTTTGCAACTAATGCAATCAATCCTGCCGTTACCTCACAGGGATGGTTCATGGGAGGAGATTCGTCCTTTTTCTTTACACAGTTATGGTCGGTAATCCTTGTTAGCATTTACTGCTTTGCCTTCACGTATATAGTTCTTTACCTTATTAACTTTATTACAAGAGTTAAGGTAAGCAAAGCTGAAGAAGAGGCCGGATTAGATAACTCACTACATGGTGAAGTTGCCTACGAGCAAGA
>CALKUG010000076.1 GCA_937996765.1 uncultured Ignavibacteria bacterium | reverse complement strand
GTTGAAGCTATCGCCGAACAAATGATTCTCGCAGCTGAAAAAATCGGGTACCCATTCGCCATAATAACAGTTTCGCAACTTACCATTGATACAGCAACAGCTGAGGTGCAAATTACCTTTGAAGCCGAAGGCAAGGGGAAGCGTTATATTGATGAAGTGGTAATTGAGGGGAATACCAAAACCAAAGACAACGTGATTCTCCGCGAATTACAAATTGAATCTGGGATGCTCTATAACCCCAAGGTAATAGAGGAAATTCCTGCCCGGCTCAATCGGCTCGGATTTTTTCAATCGGTGCAATTTCCCACTTTTTTAATAACAAGCAAAGGCAAGGGAATTCTCAGCATCAAGGTTGAAGAAAAAGAAACTAATAATTTTGATGGAGTTATTGGGTACGTTCCGGGTACCGATAAGGAATCGGGATACCTTACAGGGTTGGTTAACATACAATTAAAAAATCTTTTTGGAACGGGTAGATACGCGGGAATACGTTGGCAGCAACTCAGTCGCAACTCGCAAGAAGTTGAGATACGCTATTTAGAGCCCTACATTTTTTCGTTTCCATTTGATGTAGCAGGCGGATTTTTCCAACGTAAGCAGGATTCACTTTTTGTACGCAGGCATTACGAAGGAAGTATCTTATACCGTCTTTCGGGCTCGCTCTCTGTGTCGCTCTCAGCAAAATCGGAATCAGTAATACCCACACTATACGAAGTTCCCGTTTTTACCGTGTTTAATTCAACAGCTTTAACTACAGGATTTACTGTACGTCTCGACACACGCGACGACCCCATCGGCACCCGTGCGGGATTGCTATTCAGCTCGAGTTTCTTGTTCACAAACAAGTCAATTAACGGACCCGCAGAGTTTGTAACCGCATCAACCCCGCGCTCCGTTACGCAACGTACACTGAGCACACAACTTGCAGGATTTTGGGAGTTTTACAATAACAACGTGTTTGCCTCGGAGCTTAATGCAAAAGATTTAAGCGGTGACCTGATAGAATTTTCTGATTTGTTCACCTTGGGCGGTAACCGTAGTTTACGCGGATATCTCGAAGAGCAATTTCGTGGTGAGCAAATGGTTTGGATGCGTAACGAGTATCGGTTTATGCTGGGCTTAAGGAACTATCTGTTTCTCTTTTACGATTACGGATATATCAAACGAGAAGCAGCATTGGCAAGCGGTGAGCCGGGTTCGGTGCTTAATCGCTCCGGTTACGGTGGAGGCATTACGCTCGAAACAGGGTTGGGATTATTGGGTGTAAGTTATGCTCTCGGCGAAGGCGATTCATTCTCTTCGGGCAAAATACATTTTGGAATCATAAGCAGTTTTTGATGCATATTTGCATAGCAACTATTAAGTAAGTTTTAACAAACAGTAATGAAAAAGATTTTACTTTCTCTTCTCACATTTATCATCGTTATACTCGTTGTAGGTTTGGTCGGCTACGGTGTGTTGTCCTACAATCTCAAAAAATCAGTTTTTGATTTTAACGGTGAGTACAACGTGAAAGGCATATCTGCAAGCACCGAAGTATATTTCGACAGTACGGGAATACCTACTATTTTTGCAACCAACGATGAAGATGCGGCTTTTGCTTTGGGGTATGTTCACGCATCCGAGCGTATGTTTCAGATGGATTTGATTCGCAGAGTGGCTCAAGGGCGACTTTCGGAAATTATGGGCAATCGTACGATTGAGTACGATAAGCTGTTCCGTACTATTGGTTTTAGAGATCTGGCAGAAAAAAATTATGCGGCTGCTTCCGATGAAACAAAAAAAATGTTTGTTGCCTACAGTAAAGGGGTGAATGCTTATCTCAAAAAAAACGAAAGCACGTTGCCGATAGAATTTGATTTACTGAACTACCGCCCCGAGCAGTGGAAGCCCGTCCACTCCGCATTGATGATTCGCATGCTTGCTTGGGAGTTAAATATTGCCTGGTATGTGGATGTTATGTATGCCGCTGTGTCTGAAAAACTTGGTGAAGCCAAAGCGGGATATTTGTTGCCGAGTCCAACACATAATCAACCGTTGCTACCCGGAGTAAAATATTCAAGTACAGCCATGTTGCAGGGTTTTATCAAAACCATGCACGGACTCAATAATTTTCTGCATACACCCGGCACACAAATGGGTTCTAACAACTGGGCGGTATCGCCGCAGAGGAGCAGTTCGGGTAGCAGCATTATAGCAAACGATCCGCATCTCAATTTCCTTTCACCTGCACGGTGGTACATTGCAAATATCAAAAGCCCAAATTGGGAAGCATCAGGTTTCACTATTCCCGGTGTACCCGCGGTTGTTATCGGAAAAACAAAAACAGTTTCGTGGGCAATTACCAACCTTATGGCGGATGATGCTGATTTCTACAAAGAAAAATTGGATAACTCACTCAAGTTTTATGAGCTCAACGGTGCACAGCAAGCACTCTCCATTAAAAGGGACACCATACGCGTTAAAGATGGCGAACCGATTCCCATCACCATTCGCTCAACACATCGGGGACCTATAATCTCGGATGTAGTTCAAACAAGCCGTTACAAAGAAAAAACGTTTTTTAGTAACACTGCCGTTAGCATGCGCTGGTCCGGTAGTGAAGTGAGCGACGATTATCTCGCATTTTATAGATTTAATCGCGCTACCAATATCGGAGAGATTCAAAAAGCATGCGAGCATTTTCACATCCCTTCAATGAATTTGATTGTAGCAGAAAAAAACGCAATTGCATATTTTGCAGTAGGTGCAATTCCCATTCGTCCGAGCATCAACCCCTTTTCACTGTTTGATGGAAGCACCACTGCAAGCGATTGGCAAGGGTTCCGCAAAGCCCACAACGATATTCGTGTGCTTAATCCGCAATCCGGTTATATCGCCACTGCCAATTATGTTCCGCCCGGAGGCGAACCCTATTACATCAGTACGGTGTATGCCCCTGCATCTCGCATCGAACGAATTACACAGCTTCTCGAAGCAAAGCCAAAACACTCGGCATCCGATTTTATGCAGTATCAAAATGATGTTACCTCACCGCTCGCGAAAAAAATTGCGAAACATATTACCAATGCATTTAGCGGTATTGAAGTAAAAGACAAGAATTTAAAAGCTGTGTTGCATTTACTTGGCAAATGGGATGGCAACATGGGGGCTGAAATGCAGGAGCCCGCAATCTACGCTGTAATACTCAAGCACCTGTTAAAAAATACTTACCACGATGATTTGGGTAATGCCCTGTTTAGCGAACTGTTCTTTTTAGCTAACACCGCTTACAAATCACTTGAACGAGCGTTGAATGAAAGCGACAATCCGTTGTTCGATGATTACCGCACTCCGCAACGCGAACGAAAAGACGACATCATCAGAAAAAGTGTTGTTGATGCTCTGGATGAATTAGAAAAGCAATTCGGAAAAAATATTTATCGGTGGCAGTGGGGTAAATTGCACTCTGTTCGCTTTCGTCATTTCTTTTCAGGTAATAGCGATATAGTAGATAATTTTATTGATGTAGGACCTTTTGAAATTGGTGGCGATGGAAGTACCATTTTTAACACAGAGTATAAATTGACCGATGTGTTAAACATGGAAAATAAACCTGAATACGAAGCGGTGCTGGGACCTTCGATGAGATACGTCTTTGATTTTGCAACACCCGATTTTTACTACGTGAGTTTAACTTCGGGACAGTCGGGAAATATATTCTCACAGCATTACAGTGATATTACAAAGTATTGGCTCGAGGGAAAAACAATAAGAGTGTTTACCGAAACAGAAACGGTTAAAAGCCGGGCTGTTGGTGTGCTTGTTCTTTTACCCGAATAACAGTTGATTCAAGAATTTTAGTGCCACCCAAACAAATATCCCCGCGGTAGAAAACGGCAAACTGTCCTGCCGCAATACCACCATCGGGCTCGGCGAGCTTTACTTGCCATTTGCCTTCTTCGGTTTGGTTCACTACGCAATCATATAGCCGTGCGCCATGCCTAATTTTAACCTGCAGTTGTTCGCCCTCATTGGGTTCTCCAAAAAACCAATTACAATCGCCAACCGTAAATGTATCTTGTTGCTGAT
This sequence comes from uncultured Ignavibacteria bacterium, assembly GCA_937996765.1. Classification (GTDB taxonomy): domain Bacteria; phylum Bacteroidota; class Ignavibacteria; order Ignavibacteriales; family Ignavibacteriaceae; genus CALKUG01. The sequence continues at coordinate 1,460 of CALKUG010000076.1, read as the reverse complement.
CTTCAACTTTATTGCGTGATATATAAACCTTGTTGTTTATCGTATCTTTTGCGACCACGTACCAAGGACCCCCGTGCAGTCCTATTCCCGAACGCTGTCCGATGGTGTAATAGTAATATCCGTTGTGCTTACCCATTGTTTCTCCCGTATCGGCATTAATGATATCGCCGGGGAGATCGCCGAGGTGCTGCCTGATAAAATCGCGGAAGCTAATTCTGCCGAGGAAGCAAATGCCTTGCGAATCTTTTTTAGATTCTGTTGCAAGTTCGTATTTATGTGCGAGTGAACGCACTTCGTGTTTCTCGAGATGACCAATTGGGAAAAGGGCGCGGCGGAGTTGCTCCTGACTTAAATAACACAAAAAGTAGGTTTGATCTTTAATGGGGTCGGGTGAACGGCGCAATCCAAAGCGATCGCCAATTTGTATAACCTCGCCATAATGTCCCGTGGCAACTTTCTCGTAACTCTCATCAATCTTATTAAAAAATTGACCAAATTTTACCAATGAATTGCAAAAGATATCCGGGTTAGGTGTGCGTCCCGCTTTAATTTCATCAATAGTATAGCTGACCACTAAATCCCAGTACTCATTTTGCAGAGGTACAATTTTTAATTCAACTCCGGCTTGGTCACAAACTGCCGAAGCAAATTTTACATCTTCCTCCCAAGGGCACTCGCCTAAAAACGAAAAATCATCCTGGAGCCAAATCTTTAAATAAAATGCGGTAACATCGTGACCCTGTTCTTTTAACAAACGCAGAGCAACCGAGCTATCAACACCACCGGAAAGGAGAACAGCAATTTTCATTAGAACACGGGCTCGTGTGACGAGTAAATTTTGTGAAACATTGCATTCACATCGGGTTGAAAGCGTTCGCCGCTTATGTGATGATACTCGTTGGTGTGAATATCGTAGCGGTAATCCTTTTCCCAAGTATCAATATTTTTGGCAATATCCTTAAGTGCCTGTGCAATAAAAAGCACTTCATCTTTTTTCATTGTCGGGTGCAATGAGATGCGCACCCAGCCGGGTTTTTCGGAGAGATCGCCGGTGTTTATTTTTTCGGTTATCTTGCGTGAACGTGCGGGGTCAACGTGCAGAAGATAGTGACCGTAAGTGCCTGCACAAGAGCAGCCACCGCGCACTTGAATACCAAAGCGATCGTTGAGTAATTTGACGACCAAATTGTAATGTATTGATTCGAAGTAACACGAAATTGCACCGAGTCTTTTGGTATGAATGGGGGCAAGCAGATGCAGTCCGGGTATTGATTTTGCTTCATCAAAAAACGTTTGTACCAAAACTGCTTCTTGTTGGTGAATCAGATTTACATCCATTTGATTTTTGACTTCAACGGCCAATGCAGCACGAATGGTTTGAAGAAACGCGGGAGTTCCGCCATCTTCACGGATTTCGATATTGGTACTAAATTTATGCTGACCCCAAGGGTTAGTCCAAT
>CALKUG010000075.1 GCA_937996765.1 uncultured Ignavibacteria bacterium | reverse complement strand
CGGAAGGCATATTGGCTCTAAGATTAAATGTAAGGCGTTTTTCTTCTTCAGTATCTAAATTAAATGAATACAAATCGTGAACCCTAAAACCATTGGGATTATCATCTCCGATTTTAGAATATATTAAGGTTTGCGTTCCGGGTATAAAATCAAATGTACTTTTTACTCCGGGAATAACTAATTCCGAAGTCTTTTCTGTGCGATTATATCGATACAACGATGTAAGAGAAAGATAGTCGGTGCCTTTATTTGATATGTAATAGATGTATTTTCCATCATCTGAAAATTTTGGATAAAAGTTACCAAAACCTGCATCTTCAATTTTCTCACCCTCAACGAGGTTTTGTTTTATATTTTCGGTTCTTTTTAAATAATCAGCTTCTAAAAATTGTGACCATTCGTCATAAAGCTGTTGGCCTGAAATTCCCAATACATCTTCAACGGCCGCATCCATGGTAAAATTGTTCCAGGTACCCAATGCATTAGAAAGTTCTTTGAGCTTTACTTCGCCGTACTTCTGAGCGATATAAAGTGTTAATGCAAATCCTGAATTATATACAGATTCATTTCCTAATGAGTTTTTCCCAAACACTCCCATCTGATTCCAAGTAAGCTTGGTATCATCGAGAGCGTAACTTCTTAAAATCATATCTCTGTGGGAATCCCAATTATCGTAATCAAAATCCTTACGCATGTATTGAGCTGTTCCCTCAGCCAACCATGCAGGAACGTTGATAGTGGGAATTGGATAAGAAACAATTACGTTTGGAAATTCATAGAGAATATCAGGTCTTCTTTTGTCATCGTAATTTAGCCATTGCAAATAGAGGGCAGGAACCGAACGGGATGATTTCATAGATGCTTGAATTTGCACCATGTGCGTAAACTCGTGTGAGATAACGTTACGTAACCAGTTATGCGAACCACGTAAGTCAAAGTCTAATGCCGAAGTCCATATTTCAATTTTGTTATCAAAAAAGTAGGAAGCACCGTTTGCGTAGTCGTCTAAATCTTTAATTACGTATTGCACTCTATCGGGTTCATAATCGTAGAGCGAAGTGATGGGTCCCCATACTTCATCGGCAATCTTCAGAACTGTCTGTGCTGTTCTTTCTGAACCCTCATGAAAATGAACATCAACGTGTTTGCCCTTAATGGTAAACCATTCTACTTCGGGATGGAACTCATCAAATTGAGCAAAACTTGGTACTGAAAGAAGTAACATCATTGTTACTAAAGTGAGGACTGTCTTCATATAATTACTTAACTACTGCAATTTTAATAATCTGTGATTCTGTTTGTCCGCCGGCGGTAAGCTCAACATGGGCAAGATACACACCACTTTGAATATCGTTGATGTTCCATTGAATTTCGTTGTCAAAACCACCCAAAGCTATACCCGTCAGTTTGGTAACCAACTCACCTGCTAAATCCATAATTGTTATGGTTACGGAACCCGATTCTTTTGCAAAATACCTAATAGCAGTTGAACCTGAATTAACGGGATTTGGATAGTTATAAACTTTATCTTTTGGTAATAACTCTGTTACCCCTGCATTTGGTGAGAGTTTTTTTTCTAACACAAATACAGGGCTCGAAGCGCCTTGTGAGTTTCCTGAATAAATTATTCCTACTGAACTGCTTTTTACTTCATAGAGCTTAACATTTTTACCAGCTGAGACGGCCACATACTTTTTATCGGTTCCAAATAATTGAAAAGTAGGGTTTGTAGAAACGGCAACATCAACAGCCCTGATTGGGAATTGAGGAAGTATTGTTGCACTATTTGGGTCAAACATATAGATGTCGCCAACCGACGTGAGTGAAGCTACAAAATATTTGCCATTTATGGTAAGGATACTATTTGATATAATGTATCCTCCAGAAGAAAGGGCTAATGGGAAGCCATCTAAAACAGCTCCGGATGGTGTATAAATTATTTGTCCTTTATCAGATGCGATACCAACGGAGTAAAGTTCCCCTGTTTCGTTAATTGGGGCGAGTAACGATAACGGACTCATCATAGAGGATTGCTTTTGAAATGTAGTACCTAGAATATTATATACTTCTGTAATTTGTTCGAAAGCATCGTTGTTGCCACTAACAATCAATTGTAGGGCTCTTTCAGTTACAATGCTGCCACTCTGGAAGTCAACAAAAGAAAATCTTCTCGCATTCGAAAAAACATTTGTTTCAGCAACTAATGTACCTGTGGAGGAATAACGCTGTATTTTGGTTTGTGCTCCACTTCTCATAAGGATGTATAATTCGCCACCAACTTCTGAAACCTGAGAAACAGAAAAAGGAGAAACATCTGCCGGGAGTGGGATGGAATATTTTTTAGTAGGATTTCCTATTGCCGGGATATTCCAAACTTCAATGGCTCCAACAACCGGAAGACTCAGAGTAACACCACTTGTTGTAGAAAGTGTGCCAAAGTAATAAACACCCGCAGTTGAAAGAATATTTTCTGTGGCTGCACCAGAATCATCATACCTGATTACTCGTACTGAGTCATCTACAATGACTAAATATCTGCCCGTATTATCTTGATATGTTAAAGGAGCACGGAGTTGCTTTGTTAGATAACTTTTAGTTACCCCGGAAACCGAGTTATACACATCCACTGAAGAATTTGTGAGTGTTACTAAAATAACCCCACCATTAAAGTTAAATCCTGAAATTGATGAAGCTTCAGAGGGTAAGTTAATATTTGAAATTGGAGCCAAGAGTGAATCACCGAATGATAAATCGAACGACATCCCTTTACCCGGCTTTGAAAAATTCTTCATAGAAACCAATGTGCTACTACCATTAACCGAAACTGTTGCGGGTCTGGAATCGCCATCAAAAACGTTTTTGAAAAGTTTAGCATCGTTACCCAAAAACCACATATCGTTTTGTTCGCCTTCAGCAACTAATGTTTCACCAAAGATAGTAGTAAACTCCCTACCGATATCGTAACTACCGTCGGCTTCTTCAACACGAACGCCTAATTTAGTACGATCGTTATTAACTGTATTACCTGAACGGTTTTCGGCTATAACCTTTTCATCTATATGCCATATTACCATACCACTTCCGGGTAATGCCATATCAAATTCATCTACATCAACAACCACACCACGCAATTTTGATATCGAAGCACTATTAAATCCTGTGGTATCAATGTCTAATTCAAGTGTTTCGGTTTTACCCGAATACCAAACGGTTACTTTTGCTTTATCATTGTTTGCATCTTGTTGTCTGTTTTCAACCAAATAATATTGAGCCGAGGTAATTGGTATTTTTATTATTGTGGCATCTGATAATATTGCTCCTTGAGCAGTAGCAATATTTACAACTGAACTCCCCGTTGATATTTCTCGTGGAGTTATCCATCCAAGTTGAATTTTTTCCCATGCTGATGGAGCCGGAGGTATTGCACCAGCATAAGCGTAGATTGCCTGTCCATCCATCAACCCAAATCTTCCGATTGCCGACTTACCGGTATTCGTATCAAACAAATCGGGTAAACCTAAATGACTACCAATAGTTGAAACCATTAAACCATTTGTAGTAATTTCAACAAGCTGTTGTGAGCCAAAGCTTTCAACAATCCTGTTTTCAGTCTGCGGGAGCAATGCACTGTTTGTTATATTGAATGCACCACCTTGAACCGAGAACCCGGTAAAGGTATTTCCATAAACAGATTTGAGTGAGCCAAGTCCTAAATACACCGAAGGCAAATCACGTGAGTTTCCTAAACTGCCCGGCAACGAAACGCTTCTGCTTACACCCGCATGAAAAATTATGAATAAATCATAATCAGAGAATTTAAAACCTGAAGGAGCCGCTTCATCGGCAAGTTGCCAGACCTCAGCTGAAAGATCAGCCATAGGTTTAAGTTCATTTGAGTTAATCGCGGGAGAGTAATCTCTCATTTGTTTAGTAACAGTAACTACTGTTGGGAAAACCGTGTAATTAACTTGCTGATTGCCCGAGGAAACTTTAGCAAAATAATTTTTTGCAAACAACAACTTTTTATCAAAATATTCTGCGTTATGTGGAAGAGGATCAATGATTGAATCGCCGTAAACAACCGTTCCGTAAATGGAATTAAATGTACCATCACCTACAGTTGTAGAAATATTATCTTTTTGGAACTCTACCATTACAGCTAATATAGTAAGTGGTTTTGCATCACTGGGTTGCTGCTGTGCAAAAGAGAATGTAACAAAAGCACTAAGAAGCAATAAAACAACGAGTTGTATTTTTTTCATAACAAAGCCGATTTGTAAGAGATTGAGAATTGAGTTGTTGTTTAAAACAAACTATGCAGGAAGTTGCTCAATGGCAATCTCCTGCATAGATGAAATCATTCAATGTATTTATTAAACTCCTCTGGGGAGTCCTTTAACTTTATCGGGTATTCCACCCCAGCCAACGTTAACTGTAAAACGTAAGGTTTCAGAGAGAGGGTGATTTTCCCTATCCTTGAAAACACTGGTTGAAATGTAACTGAAATCAAATCCATAAATATCGTATTTGATACCGGCACCAAGAGTAATGAATTTTCGGTTACCGCGACTTGGATCTTCGTAAAAATAACCACCACGAACCGCAAAATTAAAATCACCGGTTGGTGCATAAACATACTCTAAGCCCATCGTGGTAACGATGTCGGCCATAACCTCATTGAAAGGTTTTGCACTCCAGGTCGTAAATAGTGCACGAGTAACCTCGTCGGATTTACCTGTTGAATCACGATTAACCAACAACTTGCTGAAATCAAGTGTGTAAGTAAGCGAGGATATATCATCGCCAAATACTTGATATGCAAAGCCCAACCTTAGGTTAGTTGGAATTGGATCGGCCTGTGCCTGATCAATGTAAAAAATCTTTTGTCCTAAGTTGCTCAGATTCATGCCTATGGAAAGCTTATTTCCCATATCATAATCGGTAAAAGGCACAACTAACGAAGTAGGACGCCACATACCTGCGATGTCGAAACTTACTGTTGTAGCTTTACCTGAGCCTTGCTCTTCAGCTGTAGGCTTATCGGCTAAATTACTGTGAATCAAACGGAAGTTTGTTCCAATGCCCCAATCACTTGAAAGCTTTGTTGCATAACCTACGGTTACAGCCATATCGAACGAGTTAAAAGTACCTAATACAGTTGGTCCTTCTTCACCGGTTCTTGCAAACTCGCCATAATCCATATAGGTTATTGACGCTGTTACAGATCCATTAATATCTTCTATATACTGACGGTATGTTGCGTAGTCATAAAAAAGATCGAGATTGAACTGTGGAAGCCAGTTCGAGTGTGTAAAGCCAAATTCAGAGCCTGTAAGGAATGCTATTCCCGCTGGATTCCAAAATATTCCTGAGGAATTATCAGCTAAACCGGTACCCGATTCTCCGAGAGCGCCAAAACGTGCATCAGGAGCCAATAACAGAAAAGGAACTGCGGCTTCACCGCCTTGTGCTTTAACTGTTGGGGCAGCAAGTAATAAAAGAACGCTCATTATTAGGAAAGACTTGGTAAGTCTCATTGTTTTCTCCGTGACATTTGATAGTTTAATCGAGTAACCGTTTGTCAATAATTCTTCCTTACTTTATTGATAAAACATCTAAACTTCTAAGATAAGCAATTTATTATTCTTGGAAAAGTCTTATTTTTAGAATGTGAGGGTGGCAAGCCACCCCAACATTATCTCATAATAACCGCTGAACCAAGAATACTTTTGGTAAATTCTCCGTTGTTACTTTTAACAACAAGCTTGTAGAGATAGGTACCATTGGCAAGTATATCACCATCAGCATCCCTGCCATCCCAAGGTATTCTAACAAAACGATCTGAAATACCTTTTTGTTCAAGTTCTTTAATTTTCCTTCCGGCAATGGTATATACATGAACCATAACATCAACCGGCGAGCCACTATTGTGCTGGAACGTAAACTCTGTTGAGCCAACAAAAGGATTGGGATAGTTCATCACATATTCAACAGTGAGGTCGTTATCCGAAACAACCTTAAAGAAACTCACTTCTGAGGAGGTATTGTTGAATACGTCGAAGGCACTTACTTCAATCTTGTACTCGCCTTCACTCAACTCCACAAACTGATAGTTTACAATTCCGCTTTTTCCACCACTATTCAAATCACCGGTAAAATACTTTGTGAGATCAATAGGTGATGTTGTTTCGTCATTGAGAACGGCCTGAATGTTATGCCCAATACCGGTACCTGTTGCATTTAGTCCTGTTACATCTTCAAGTTTTACTTTGAGAACGGAGTTTGGTTGCACTAAATAAGCATTTTCGTTTTCAAGGGCGTCGAACGCAACTGTAATTTGCGGCCCTCTTCCATCATTTTGAACCGTTGTATCTGTTCCGCCAACAATTATTTTGTCAGTAAATCCAATTCCATCCGAGGTAGCATTAAAAAAGTAAATAACAATTTTACCTTTTTTGTTTTCGTAGGAAATGTCCTTAGGAACTACAAATGAAGAGGAAAACTGACCACCTACAACACTAATCCTGCCTCTAAACAATAAGCCACCTTGTTCTTTAATAGTTTTGCCGGCACTGTATTGTTCGGTGAGTACTATATTTCTCTCACTATCATAAACGCTTACAATCCCTTCGCCATTAAAATCAGTGAGCTGTACGCCTTTGGCATCTCTTAATACACCACGTAATTCAACGGTACTTAATGCTTTTAATTGTACATCAGTGGTAAGAGGTGTTCCATTTATTGAGCTAAACTCAGTGCCATGACGTGGCATTGCCAACCGCATTGCAGGGTCGCCAAATAAATAATATTTCTGAGTATTTAAACTGGTGTCGTCGTATTTGGCGAGGAATCCCACTTCACCCAATGTTATAGGTCTTCCTAATGAATCACGAGGGGTATTAAATGCGGCACCGTAAAATGCATACATTAACGCTTCATTTTCACCCGAGTAACTTAAACGTGAGGATGTGTATGCGGCTACTGCCCCACCACCTCTTGTGAACATAAGTTCTTCGGTTGCCGAACGGAGGTTAACTCTATCATAGAATCCAAAATCACAAGTAAATGTTGAAAGGAAAAAATATCTGGAACTTGAAAGGGCGGGTATGGTGGTGCTTTGAACAAATACTTGTTCATCTGCCCAAAGACTCGGACTGCCATGACCCATGTAATTCACCATCAAAGTGCCGTTGTTGAGAGCTTGAATAAGAGCTTTATTCACATCGGGTTTACGACGTCCAAAGCTGGTTTGAACCGCAGGATAGCGAGCCAAATAGAGTTTGTTAGTCGTGAAGTTCTTAGGAATATATCTCTCATAAAGAGATTCAGATTGCTCTAAGTGTTGGCCGGCTCCATCATACCCTGAAGGAACTATCTGGTCATCAGCAACCAGTGTAAAGGTGTTTCTCCAATCTCCTTTATCAGTTGAATTTTCGTATTCAATTATTTTATCAACCATTACCGATATTTCTGTAGTAGATCTACCCGGCAATCTGCCAACAGCTAAATCCACGAACATATCATTGCCATCTACAGCTACAAAATAATCGTCGGTGCTTATAGAATTGGGTTCTTTAAGTGATTCATCCGTTTGATACGCCGGCACAACATTGCTTCCGGCACCTTCAATATCTTTGAAATCGTAGGTAGCTCCACCAAACATAAATACAAATTTTGGTTTAGTCTTCCAGTTTTTGTAGGCATACCCTACAAAGTCCCTCATACCGGTAATGTCGAGATTGCCACCCGAAAATTCGTTATAAATTTTATCGGTTGTAAAAATCTCAACTGTGCGTTTATCGGGTGACTGAGTTTCTCTATATTTTTTATATCGCTCAGCCTCAGGTAAAAAGTCGGAACGTGTTATCAAAATCATTTCAGCCCCTTGCTCTATACCGCGAAGGTTTTGATTCTCAACCTTGGTTGGGTTCGCGGGCGAAAGTAGAGCATCTAATGATGCAGCAATAAATCTCTTGATTCGTTGTGGTGAGCCCTGTTGCTTTAAGTAATAGGAGTTTGCGGGAGTACCTAATAACGGACTCTCAATCTGCGCCACAGCTGAATAATCGGAAACATCAAAAGCATTTATTCTCGATGTGGCTGTTGTGAAGCCTTCAATCCTAAATTCATAGGTACTGTCATTTTGAGGTGAGTAAAAAACGATCTGGTCATTTGTTGGACGTAGGTATCTTTGATAGAGAACTTCGAGAAAGTCAATATAGAATTTAAGATTGCTGATGTTAGTTGGAATCGAAACGGCAACCGATGATTGCTCACTCCACATTTTACGGTTTACCGCACCACCGGTTAGGTAGCCGCTATAGTAAGAAAACCTGCCAAGACCAAAAACAACATTACTTGCTATTGTTGTATCCTTCTCCTGAAGCTGCATGGTTACATCGTCGTAAGATGCATTAACAACCTGATACCTTATACTCGCGGTACTACCAATAACAACATTTTTTAGATCAAAAGCATAGGAGCGTTTTTTAACACTTTGGTTAAGCTCATCGCCAACAAACAAACGACCCGAACCATAGAGATTCAATTTATCCAAATCGTTATATTGAATTGCATCAGTGTAATTTCTAACCACACCGGCATTGGTACTATTTGCTAACGAAGACATGCGTTTGCCTTGCGCACCGCCTGAAGTAATAAAATAAAAGTTTTTATCTGAATAAATATTTTTCCGACGAGTTAAAATTTTCTGATTATTACCTTCAAATACTGTTGTTCCTCTGCCATAGAATATAATATAATCGGCATCGTCAAATCTGCCGTCTTCTTCGCCAACTACCTTGATTGCATTTTCAACTAAATCAGTTGGGCGAGTGGAACCAACGGGTTCAGGCAACATAGTGCCACCGTTGTTATAAATTTTTATTGTTCTTGGGTCAACACTTTCAGCGTTTATACCCATGC
>CALKUG010000074.1 GCA_937996765.1 uncultured Ignavibacteria bacterium | reverse complement strand
TAACGCATTAGAGGGCAATGTGAATTATTTGTGATGTTGTGGGTTGATTGGAAATCTCGTTTAGAATACGTAACCCTGGCTACTGCCTTTACCGCAACCAACATCCAAAACAGAGCTTTGCTTGGGGGGGGGGCACTAAGGATAAAAGAAAACATCCTATCTTGATTAGGAGCGATAAATATATCGTAAAACTTCCCGTCGTACCAGTGAGATTTGTTAGTGGGCATTATTAAGTTTTCAATAAGTTGTTATTAGTGAGATGTTGAATTTGTGAGTTTGATTCTGAGAATATGTGAAATTGTTAACTGTTTAACATAAACTTACTGGATTGGAGAATCTATTTCAATTTAATATATAAATTTGCTAAGTTAGCACAATAAATGAATACCCCATTAGACCTTGTTTGTCAAAACAACAATGGTCATTGATAAGGAATTTCGCAATGAAGATTCAGCAAATACTTGAGAATTTACCACTGCCGACAGTAATAATAAATCTTCTGAACGAAGAGATTATGTTTATTAACGGTTCAGCCGAAGTTTTGTTTGATGTTTCTCGAAAAGAGATAGTTGGAAATAAAGCCGAAATATTGGATTCATTTTTACTGCTTTCGGAGGGAGGCTCGCTGGCTAAATTAATCAATAATATAAATCAGATTAATGAAGGTCATATAGAAATAAAAAATATACGAGATAGTAAGACGTACTTTTGCCGCTATCGAATAATGGTTGAAGATGAAGATGCCGCCGCACTGTGTGTTTTTCACGAATTTGTTCCTACCGGAGATAAGCACGAAAACTCACTAAAAGGATTTTACCTTTCAGCGGAAAGAAGTAGGGAACTTCGTTCATGGCTCAATTCAATTCTTGGTTTTACACATTTGATTGCTGAAGAGTCAGAAATAGATAAAATCAAATCACTCGCACAAGAACTAAATATGATGACAGAGGGGATTATCAAAACTTTAAAGATTACCAAAGATGATAGCACCGAAAAAAGGGATACTGCAGATGCCAATGTTCCACACTTAGAAACCCTTGATATTGTTCACCAAATAAAGGAAGTTTTAGAGCAATTTGTACCGCGTATAAAACAAAAGGGTATTCATCTGAGATTTACAAGTGTTGATAGCAAGATAGAAAGTACCTTGAACAATGTTGCTTTCAAAGAATTGTTAAACATTATTCTTAGTCGTGCAATATCATCGACAACAAAAGGTGAAGTAAGAATTGAGATTTCAAAAAAAGTTGAGGAAGATAGACAGCTTGCTCTTATAAAAATTATTGACACAGGTATTGGCATTAAAAAGATATATCTGGATCTTTTGAGCAAGGACCCGTCGTTCGATGATGAACAGATGGTTAATGATGAGTTATTTAACGCTTTGAGACGTACACAGATTTTAGCATATCTTTTAAGGGCAACTCTTTATTTTGAAAGTCAGTATAGCGTTGGGACAACGGTGGTAATTGGTATTCCCGTTGAAATCCTTAATGACGCGCAAATTAAAGAACGTGAAAACAGTTACATCCAAATATCACAACCTTCAAGTGAAGGTATAATAAAGGTTCCCCAGTTGCTTATTGTGGACGATGATCAATTTGTTCCTCAGATTATTAGGAAATTCTTAGGACACTCCTGTGAAATTGAACATGCCCCCGATGGAAGAAGAGCTTTAATGGCTTGCAGTCGAAAAAAATTCGATTTAATATTTCTTGATATAAACCTGGGAATTGGTTTAACAGGGTTACATGTGATTAAGCAACTGCGTCACCTTAAGGAATACGAAAAAACACCTGTTGTTGCAGTGACGGCTTACGCTCTCCCGGGGGATAAAGAGCGTGCTTTAGAAGCAGGCTGTAATTTTTACAGAACCAAACCGTTTACACGTGCCGACATAATAACAGTTTTTAATAGATGCCTTTCACTTATGAAAGAATAAGAGTTTAGTATGGATGAATTAACTAATGTGCTCATTGTGGACCCATCTGCAAGCGACAGAGATCGTCTGCAAGAAGTGATTCAGCAATCGGAGTATCAATGGAAGTTTCGATTTGTACAATCAAAAGTTGAACTATTAGAGGCTATATCTCAGTTTGCTCCCGCTATAGTTCTTTCGGAGGTTTCTTTACCGGATCTTAATGTTCTCGAAGTGATTAATATTGTTAAAGAGTACTCCATAGAGATTCCAATAATAATAGTTACACAATCAGTTAATGAAGATGCAGCCGTAAATACATTGAGCGCTGAAGCTTCTAATTACGTCCTTAAATCACATTTAAAGCGCTTGGTGCCCTCGATTGTTATGGCTTTAAAAGAGATAAGGGAAAAACGTAAAAAAGCAAGAGCAAAAAAAGAGCTTGAACAAAGCAAAGAATGGCTTTCGATTGCAATAACTGGAACGGGATTAGGTATTTGGAACTGGGATATTGAGCATAACTCGGCCACTATTAGCGATAGTTTTTTGAGCACCTTAGGCTATACCGCAGAAGATTGTGCATCATTCGATAGCTTTACAGCCAGATTCATCTTTGAACAAGATATTGAATTTGTCAGAAAAGCAGTTCAAATGTACTTAACTATGAAATCGCCCACTTTTGATGTACAGCACAGAGTAAGAACAACTACCGGTGAAATACGATGGATTCATACCAAGGGGAAAACGGTACAGTTTTTTGAAAATGGCTCCCCTAAAAGACTGTTGGGAACAATTGCAGATATTACAGCCCAAAAGGAAGCGGAAGAGTTATTAAAACTCAATTTTGAACGATTAAGCAGAATACAAAAAATTTCAGATTATCCCCGTGTTTCAAGACAGGAGTTTCTCGACTTTACTCTCAACGAAGTTATTGAAATAACTGGCAGCAAAATAGGTTACATTTTTCTCTACGATGAAGAAAAAAAAGAGTTTGAACTCAATTCGTGGTCAAGGAATGCAATGCACGAGTGTAGCATAATAAATCCTCAAACGTGTTATGCTTTAGATAAAACGGGGTTTTGGGGTGAAGTAGTAAGACAAAGAAAATCACTTATAGCTAACGATTTTCACGCGACTAACCCACTAAAAAAGGGCTATCCTGAGGGTCACGTCACTTTAAATCGTTTTATGAGCATTCCTGTATTTGAAGAAGAAAGCATAATTGCTGTAGTTGGTGTTGGCAACAAAGACAATGATTATACCGAAACTGATTTATTACAATTAACCTTGTTGATGGATGCTGCATGGAATGTAGTGAAAAAAAGAGTTACCGACAGTGTTTTGAACAAGTTATATAAGGCATTGGAATTTAACCCTGTTACTGTGATTATCACTGATTCATCAGGTACAATTGAATATGTAAACCAACAATTTATAAAATCCTCAGGTTATACTTCCGAGGATGCTATCGGAAAGAGTATAAACATTATACAATCCGATTATCATCCTGAGGAATTTCATACAGCACTCTGGGAGGCATTGCAAGCGGGGGAATCGTTCAAAGCTGAGTTTAAAAATAAGCGGAAGAACGGAGAACTCCATTGGGAAGGAGTTTTGATAGCTCCTATATACGACAATAATGGTGTTATAACTAATTTTGTTTCTATGCAAGAGGATATCTCAATCAGAAAGCAAATGATTCTC
>CALKUG010000073.1 GCA_937996765.1 uncultured Ignavibacteria bacterium | reverse complement strand
ATTAGAAATTAAACCGATGTTTTTTTATTTATTCTCATTCCTTGAATTCGCTGTTCTAATTTGGGCATTAATTCTATCTTCGTTAGGATTTAAGCAAATCGGTATTAGCAAATTCACGTCATTCCTCTATGCTCTTGTTGTTGTAGTCGGACCTATTGGTATTTCACTTGTTACTCTTTTGTTATTCAGGATGTAAGTTGTTATGTCAACACAGTGTTCAACAGACGTTTTGATAATTGGAAGTGGTATTGCGGGCTTATATTCAGCGATAAAAATTGCGGAATATGCTAATGTTATACTCGTAACTAAAAAAAACAAATCAGAATCCAATACAAATTATGCTCAAGGCGGCATTGCATCCGTTTTAGACCCAACAGATTCGTTTGAAAAGCATATTGAAGATACACTGATTGCTGGGGCAGGACTTTGTAGAAAAGAAACAGTTGAATATTTAGTAAAAGAAGGCCCTTCTAAAATCTATGAGTTAATGGATATAGGAACTCAGTTCACACTCAATAACGGTAAGTTAGATTTAGCAAGAGAAGGCGGTCACTCACAACATCGCATAGTTCACGCCAAAGATTTAACCGGAAGGGAAGTAGAACGTTCGCTTATCGAAAAAGCAATGAGTATCCCGAATCTTAGAATTATGGAGAATACCCTTGCAATTGATTTACTTACAGAACATAACATTAGTAATTTAAGCCATTTACCGATAAATAGCCGCCATTGTTATGGTGCATACGTGCTTGATAAAGAGACCGGTGAAGTTAAAAAAATTACTGCCAAAGTAACTGTACTTTCCACCGGTGGTTTAGGACAAGTTTATTTGCATACAACCAATCCCGCCATAGCCACAGGTGATGGTGTTGCTATGGCATACAGAGCCGGTGCTCAAGTGGGGAATATGGAATTTATTCAATTTCACCCTACTTCATTCTACGATAAAAGTAATAAAGATTCTCTTGGCCAGGCATTCCTTATATCTGAAGCAGTTCGCGGATTTGGAGGAATTTTACGTTCCGCCGATGGCACACAGTTTATGCAAAAATATGATACGCGGAAGGAACTTGCACCTCGAGATATAGTCGCAAGGGCAATTGATACCGAATTAAAGAAAAACGGTGATGATTTTGTTTATCTGGATATAACCCATAAAAACAAAAACGAGATTATTGACCATTTCCCGGCCATTTACTCACATTGTTTGAGTAATGAAATTGATATAACCTCACAATGGATACCCGTTGTGCCAGCTGCTCACTATGCATGTGGAGGTGTGGTTGTGGATAAATCCTCACGCACTTCACTTTCCGGACTCTTTGCAGTAGGCGAAGTAGCTATGACCGGTGTACATGGTGCCAACCGATTAGCAAGTAATTCACTTTTGGAAGCGCTCGTTTTTGCTGATTCTGCTTCAGAATACATCAAAAAAGAACTCAAAAACTATAGTTTGTTAAAAGATGAAATCCCTGATTGGGATGATACAGGCACACTAACAGCTGATGAAAAAGTAATTATAACTCACGGCTGGAAAGAGCTCAAACAGTTTATGTGGGATTATGTTGGAATTGTGAGAAGTGATTTACGATTGAATTCAGCAGCAAAAAGAATTGAATTGTTGTACGTTGACGTGGAGACGTTTTATAAAAAGACCAAGGTATTTGATTCGTTGATTGAATTAAGAAATCTTATAACTTGCTCACATCTTATTATAAAATCTGCTTCGCTCCGAAAAGAGAGCAGGGGACTTCATTACACTTTAGACTACCCCACAGCTAACGATAGTGTAACCCCGATAGAAACTATTCTACAGAATACTTACCAAAAATCTTAGTGCTATAATCGCAGATCATTCCGTATCTCAAACCTCGTGTTGTAATACGAACATCTGAACACCGTAATAACTCAACAGCGGTATTTAGTATCAAAGAACCTGAAAGTAACAAATCTTCTCTACCACGCACTATTTTATCGAATTGACCTAAGAGATCTTCAGGAGAGGTTTGAATTAAGTATTCATTGAGTTCTGTTAAATCACTTACAGATAAATACTTACCTTCAATAAGTTTTTCATCAAATACATTCAATTTATTTTTAATTGAATAGAGTGAAGTCGGCGTACCTCCAATTGCTGAAATGCTTGAGCTTCCGTATTCAAGTTGTGCTAATGGAGCAAATAGCTCCATCAAATAATTCTTAGTTTCGTCAAGTATCTCTTTATTAAGCTGATGAGTGATATGATATTTTTCTGTTAATAAAACAACGCCGATAGGGAAGCTCTGTTTAAAAGCATAATTGCCAAACTTATCACCAATAATAATTTCTGTTGAGCCACCGCCGATGTCAATTACTTCAAGATCATTGGTTTCTTGAATACCGGAAACTGCACCCATAAATCCATACTTTGCTTCATCTGAACCCGAAATAACTTCAATATCAATTCCAATTTCCTGTTTCACTTTATTAATTACAAATTGTGAGTTTGAAGCTATTCGTAGTGCATTTGTGGCATAGGCAAAAACTTGTGTGCAATCATACTTATCGATGAGTGTTTTGTATTCATTGAGAATTTGTATCAATTCATTTATCTTTTCATCGTGTATTGGTGTGCCATTACTTACGTTTTTACCTATACGAGGAACTCTATAAACATTGAGGAGTGGTTTTATAGCTCCATTGTCGTTTAATGAAGCAATAAGCAAAAGAACTGTGTTTGTCCCGATATCAATTGAAGCTATATTCATTTTTTTTTAATAACTTTAGGGGTTAAATTTGTGGAAATTCAATGAATAATATACCAAAATTATCTAAGTTCTTTTTAACTCTCACTTTACTATTTGGCTCACTGTGGTATGGCAGTTATGTTATACGTTATCTATTGATGTATCAAATTTTCGATGGGCCTACACTCCCTTTAAAATCTTATGTTAAACCCGAAATAAATCTGGACGCAATTTTTATTTCAATTAACCCTGTTTTTGTAATGAATATGGGATTGTACGGCTTATTCATTCTTGTTTTTGTACTGTTTCTATTTACTTCAAAAATAAGTCTAAAAAACAACGGTTGGCTTTTTATTTCCACATTAATTGTTGTTTTAGCAATCCCATACGAAGTGTTTTTGTTTTTTAAATATGACATGCAGTGGTCGCTTACTGTTAATACCATGCAATTTAATGCTTCACAATTACATGATGCATTAGTTGAACGTATTCGCGCCTCAGGAACTTATGCAATTGTGATGATACTCTCTCATTTAGTGCTTTTTTATTTGATGGTTTTTAGACCCTTTACAAAAACGAAACCGGAGTTAAACAGCCCCGATGAAAATTAAAGAGAAGGAATTAGAAGGTTACGTTGAAGAATTACGTAAAATTGCTGATGAAATGGGCGCCAAAGTAAGGTTTGAAAAAGGAGACTTTAAAGGTGGTTATTGCCTTCTTAAAGAAAGTAAGGTTATAGTAATAAATAAAAATGCCACGGTTCAACGAAAAGTTACCGTTCTCTCTACCGCTCTTAAAGAATTAGGTGTAGATCAAGTTTATCTTTCTCCAAAACAAAGAGAGTTTATTGAAAGCATGTTCGAGGAACAATGAAAATATTAGTAATTAACGGACCAAATTTAAATCTGTTAGGCAAACGCGATCCTTCTCAATACGGTACTCTTACTTTAGATATGATAAATGAACATATTTCCGCCGCCTTTAACGAGCACTCATTTTCTTTTATTCAGTCTAATTCCGAAGGTGAGATAATAGATGCCATACAAAGTGCTTCGAGAGATTTATTTGAAGCTATAATCATTAACCCCGGTGGATATGCACATACTTCAGTTGCAATACGCGATGCACTTGCCGATTCAAAACTTATAAAGGTAGAAGTTCATTTATCTCATATTGCTAAAAGAGATGATTTTAGGCAAGTACTAATCACATCGCAGGGATGCGATGGTTATATAAGCGGATTCAAAGAAAAAGGTTACCTTGCCGCAGTATTTCTTATTAATGAAATGGTGAAAAAATGATAAAAGCCGTAATATTCGATGTTGACAATACTCTTGTAGATTTTATGAAAATGAAACGGCTTGCAGTTGAGGCAGCGATAAGCTCGATGATTGATGCAGGATTGCAAGTAACAATTTCAGAAGCGAATAAAACAATCGATCAGATTTATAAAGATAAGGGAATTGAATATCAAAAGGTGTTTGACCTGTTTTTAGAGACACATTTACAAAAAATGGATTATCGTATTTGGTCTGCAGGGGTAGTTGCATATCGTAGAAGCAGAGAGGCTTCGCTAATTCCCTATCCACATGTTCATTCAACTATTCATCAATTGATGAAAAAGGGGATTAAGATGGGCGTTCTTTCAGATGCACCTTCACGTGAAGTTTGGTTGCGTTTGGCCTATATGAATTTTCATCATTTATTTGATGTGGTGGTTACTTCAGAGGATACCGGTAAATTTAAGCCAAATCCCGATGGATTTGAGCTTGTACTGAAAAGACTCGAAGTTTCACCAGCAGAAGCCATAATGGTAGGAGATTGGGTGGAACGAGATATAGCAGGAGCCAAAGGTATTGGTATGAAAACTGCGTTTGCAAAATATGGCGATACGTTTAATAATCAGGCAACTATAGCCGATTATGAATTAGACGACATAAGCAAGCTTATAGATATTATAAACAGCGAGAATTCGTAAGTTAATTAGCGTAATTTATCTTGGTTATAAAGCCAAAATAGGTTACATTTGCACAGTTAAATTTGGTTGTTATGCGCGATTTTAACATAAGAAAATTGTATTATTCGATCAGCGAAGTGAGTAAAATCACCGAGGTTGAGCAGTATGTACTTCGTTTTTGGGAAACCGAGTTCGAACAACTTAAACCCCAAAAAAATCGTGCGGGTAACCGTACCTATACAAACAAAGATATTGAGTTAATTCTCTTTATAAAGTCTCTTCTTCGTGAGCAAAAATATACGATTGAAGGAGCTAAACAGATTTTAGCAGACTATGTAAAAAGTAAATTAAATGGTCAATCGGGTGTTTCTTCCATTGAGGATAAGTTTGTCTCGCAAATTGAAGAACCTGATTTGTTTGATGGATTAGAATCGAGTAAAGATAATTCTGAACCTCTTAATCTCGAAAGGGATTTATTGGAAGTAAGAACGTTTTTAGAGCAATTATTGCAAAAGGTTTAATTTTATTCGGAACGTAGCGCAGCCCGGTAGCGCACTACCTTGGGGTGGTAGGGGTCGCGGGTTCAAATCCCGCCGTTCCGACAACATACAAAAGGTACTTCACGAAGTGCCTTTTTTTATTCCCACCCAATCTACTAATTACCTAAAATGGATATGAGTATTATGGACGATTTAGATAAACCAAAATCATTTTGCGGCATATTTGGTGCTTTTGGTACACCAGAAGCTTCACTTTTAACCTATTATGGACTCCATGCCCTACAGCATAGAGGACAGGAAGCCAGCGGTATTGTCAGCTGCGAGGTTAACAGTCCTGATAAATCAACCTTTCATATTTTCAAAGGAGATGGATTAGTTTCTGAAGTTTTCCATGCAATTGATGATTGGGGTAAAGAATTAGTTGGAACAAGTGCAATAGGACATAACAGGTATTCGACTACCGGTTCATCGTTAGGCAGAAAAAACATTCAACCATTTCATGTGCATTATCACTCAGGCAATATGGCCATTGCTCATAACGGTAACTTAACAAACGAAAGAGAGTTGCGCGATGAGTTGGTATCTTCAGGTTCTCTATTCCAAACTACCTCAGATACTGAAGTAATGCTGCATCTGATTGCAAAAAGTAAACTTTCTAACCCGATAGAGCAGATTAAAGAAGCGTTAGGTAGAGTTGAGGGAGCGTATTGTTTCCTGTTTCTTACGGATACACAATTAATTGCCGCACGTGACCCATTTGGATTTCGTCCATTAGCTTTGGGTAAAAAAGACGGCGGATTTGTAGTTGCTTCGGAAACCTGTGCTTTTGACATTATAGAAGCTGAATACATTCGAGATATTGAACCAGGTGAGATGGTTATTATTGATAATAATTCTTTAGAAAAATCCGAAGTAACTTCGATAAGATTTGCTGAAAAATTACCTGAGAAAAAGCAGTGTATATTTGAATACATTTATTTCTCCCGACCCGATAGTAGAATTTTTGGCAGTAGTGTAGATAAAATAAGAAGAAGATTGGGTAAAGTTCTTGCTCAGAAACATTCTGTACAGGACCCCGATGGGGAAAAAGTGGTAGTTATTAGCGTACCTGATAGCTCTAATACTGCGGCTCTCGGGTATGCCTCGGAACTTGAAAAAATGGGAATACGAGCTAAATTCGAATTAGGCCTTATAAGAAGTCATTACATTGGAAGAACATTTATTCAGCCGGGACAAAATGTAAGAGAACGCTCAGTGCGTGAGAAATTTAATCCGGTTAAAGGTGTGTTGGAAAACAAAACCGTAGTTATAGTAGATGATAGCATAGTCCGTGGTACTACATCAAAGTTTTTAGTAAAATTGCTTCGCGAAGCCAAACCCAAGTCGATTCATATGAGAATCTCTTCTCCACCAATTCTCTTTCCTTGTTATTATGGTATGGATTTCCCTTCAAAACAAGAACTTATTGCAAACAAAATGGGGAGTATCGAGAATATTCGTGAATTTCTTGGCGTTGATTCGTTGGAGTATCTTACAACTGATGAGTTAGCGACTGTGGTTCATGATAGCAATCCATCTGATTACTGTTTTTCTTGTTTTTCCGGTTCCTATCCTACAAAAGTGAATGAAAACTTCAAAAAGGATTTGTATGAATCTTAAAGCAATTAACAATTGCTTTTTGGTTATTTGTCTGATTGTTTTTGGATCTATTTCATTAACCTACGGACAGGAAACATATTTTGTAAAATATAAGAATTCAGCCTCCTTTACTGAATCGGTAACAAAAGTGAAAGAACTTTTTAGTAAATCTATTGGGGATGCACCAGTAAACTCGACTCAATATTCTATTAAATCCTGCTTTGAGGATCTAAATTCCAACAGAGATTTATCCGAATTGGCAGGTATAGTAAAAATTGAATCTGCCGGTGAAATACCAAGTACTGTGCTCAGTGAGTTAACCAATAATCCATCTATTGAGTATGTTCATAAAGGGACAACATTCTCCATTAATGCACAACCCAACGATAGTTTGTTTACAAAACAATGGTCATTTTCCCGAATGAACGTGCTAACTGCTTGGGATGTAACTCAAGGTGTTGATTCTGTGATTATTTCCGTAATCGATACGGGGATAGACTATTTACACCCTGATTTGAATGGTTCTTTGTTTCTGAACAATGGTGAAATAGGCACTGATAATCTTGGTCGCGATAAGCGAGAAAATGGGGTGGATGATGATTTGAACGGCTTAGTTGACGATTGGAGAGGCTATGATTTTACCGATAGAGTAGGAGTTCCTTCAGGAGGATCTTGGGGTGATTTTCGGACGTGGGATAATGACCCTATGGATGAGAATGGATTTTCGCATGGAACCAGTTGTGCGGGTATAATTGCAGCGCAGGTTAATAATTCGATTGGAATTGCGGGAATTGCGCCGAAAGTGAAAGTACTAAATGTGCGTGCTTTCGACCCTGAGGGCTACGGGGATGAAGAGGATGTAGCAGCCGCTGTTCTGTATTCTGTAGCAATGGGTGCTAAAGTTATTTCTATGAGTTTTGGTGATTATACCTACTCTTATGTTCTGCGAGATGTATTAAGGTATGCACATTCTCGTGGTGTTGTTCTTATTGCAAGTTCAGGTAATTCTAATTCAGCAAATCCACACTACCCAAGTGGTTTTACCGAAGTTATTTCCGTAGGGAATTCAACTGAAAATGATTATGTTGCCGGCTCGAGTAATTATGGGAGTTCCTTAGATATAGTTGCACCCGGCAGTGCAATCTTCACTACTCAACGCAATAGTAAATACGGGTTGTTTAACGGTACTTCAGCTGCAGCACCTCATATAGCTGCCGTAGCCGGACTTTTGTTATCTGTTACTAACAGCAACAACGAGGAAATTAGGCAAATTCTTAAAACCTCAGCCGATGATATCGAATCAGTTGGATGGGATGAACGGAGTGGGGCAGGGCGTGTGAATGCTGGGAAGGCGTTAACAGTTTTAAGTCCCTCGCTATTAGGTTTTTTATCTCCAAAACAAGACGCTGCATTTGTTTCCGAAGATGTTTTTATTGTAGCCAATGTTAGCTCACCTTTTTTTGAAAATTATTCGCTTTACTATGGATTAGGGTTAAACCCAACTACTTGGTTAACTTTATCAACCAATTCAGAGTACCAAGTTCTTCAGGATACTATTGGAGTAATTAGAAACAACACATTAAAGGACACTGTTTATACAATTAGATTGGTTGTAAATCAAAAAAATGGTAGAACTTTGGAAGAAAGGGTGAGTTTTTCAAAAGCATCCAAAAATGTAGAGCTTACTCTTACTTCTGCTCTACAGGCTCATTTTGGTGATAAAAATGTAATTGCCGCATCCGTTGTTACCTCGGCACCTGCCACAGTTAAAATGTATTATAAAGAACAAAGTTCTACGAAATATTCCGAAATCTTTTTAGACGGATTTGCTCAAAATAATAAATTTGTAAAGCAAGAGCATTTTGGGATAACACCTATTGAGCAAGGACTAAGTAGTGGCACCTATAATCTTTATTTTGAAGCGGTTAATGAAGCTGGGTTAAAGTCATTTATAGCACAAGATACCAATATTACTATTAAAATTGGTGATGATAAACAATTCCGGGATTACTCAAATTTAGGAACATCGTTACCTGCTGGGGCAATTTACGAGAAGTCGTATAAATCTTCCTCAGGAGCATATTGGGTGTTTTTTAGAAGTTTGTCGCAACCAGACTCAACTTTGGTTCTCACTTATTCGTCCATAACCGGTTCATTTACTCGTGTGGCTTCAGTTTTTCAAGCTATTATTAAAGATATCGGTGATTTTAATAATAACGGTAAAACGGATGTGCTTGCTTTATGGGGATATAGAACTAAGATCTTTGAAATTGATGAACAATCATCGGCAAAGTTATCCTTAAAATATGATTCTCAAAATGCATATTTATGGCCTACCGGGGTTAAAGATATTGACTCAGATGGTGATAATGAACTTCTTGCGTTTTCTTCGGAAAATACACTGGGTGTTTATAGTATTAGCTCCAACTTTACTTTAAGTTTAGTGAAATCATTAACTAACCCTACACCATCCGCCAATAACGGTAATGTATATAATTCTGCTACCGCAGTTGTAACTAATACTGATGGTGATGCAAAAAATGAGATTTGGTTAATTGATTTAAGTGGGGATATCATCTCGTATGATGTTAATTCAATCTCTGAAATAGCTCCAAAATATCTTATTGCAACTGATTTTGAGAGTAGCAGTTCTTATATCTCTTCCGGAGACTACAATGGAGACAGTAAAAGCGATATTGGAGTTATTTTACGCTCTGTTGAGGATATAGATTTAATACCATTTTATAGAGCTGTGGTGTTTAATGTAAACCCGGCAAATGGTACTCCTATTTTTTATTTTGATAGAGCATTTATTAACGCAACCGCCGGTTTTACTGTAAATAGAGGTAGTTCTTCCATTGCAATTAAAGATTTTAATAATGATGGAATAAACGAGGTTGCTCTGTCTTTATTCCCGCATTTATACTCTTTTGAGTATAATTCAGGTAACAATTCAAATGTACTTTATCTTCAGAATTCATCTAATTCAAGTTTGTTTTCAGATAGACTATTTAGCAATTCTCCTAATTATTTAGCCGTTTCTAATAACGATAGTACCTACTTTATCCAGTTTCACAATGGTAAAACATCAGTACATAATCTTGTGGGTTATAGTTTGAATAGTTCGAAATTATCTCTTAAGTGGGATTCAAACCCGGGTAAGTTTTATATTTTTAGGTCTGAAAAAGGGAATGCCATAACACTCATCGACTCAATTAATGGTAATTCTTATACAGATTCATCTGTTGTGCTTGAAAAAGAATATACTTACAGTGTCAATGAATTACCAATCTATGGCAATCAGTCCTCAATTACAGTTTTTCATCATATACCTGCAACTATTAAAAGTATAACCTTTACCGAGCCACGAGCACTGCGTTTGTTATTCAATGGTCCGGTATCGAGTTCTGTTTCCTCTTTGCAAACCGTGAAAATTAAAAGTTTATCAGATAATAAACAGTATGCGGTTTCATCAATAAGTCCTTATACAGAAAACTCTTATTTAGTTACTCTAAACGAAGACCTCGTAAACGGTGATTATTCTTGTTCTTTGGATGTAGGATTATCAGACAGATATGGCTCTCCCGTGGTTCCTCAAACAGTGAATTTTACAGTAGTTCGCACTGTGCAAACAGATCCTTTTTTTATTTCCAATGTTAGCATTAACGACCCTTATACATTTACCATAACTTTTAATACCATAGTAGATAGTGCAAGTGCCTTAAATTATTTGAATTATCGATTTACTCCTGAAAATACGATATCTAAGATTAGTTTTGGTTCTGAGAGAAATATCCTCATTCTAAGCACAAAAGGGAAGGGGAATCCAATATCCAATAACGGAGTTTTGACTAAGGTTGAATTAAGCAATATTTTTTCACAAAATGGTACTCCAATCACAATCGGAACTGGCAGTTCATTCGTTCTAACCGGATTTTCTGAAAATCTGAGTGAGGTTTATGTATATCCCAATCCCGGAAAAATAGGGGAAACGGTCACCTTTGCAGGATTGCCAAAAAATAGCTCAATAACTCTAATTTCTTTGTCCGGAGAAGTTTTGGAAACTTTTGAAGAAAATGATGGGGATGGTGGCTATATTTGGGATACTCGTATAAAAGGTGAGTATCTTCCAAGCGGAATCTATTTTTTTCGAATTGCTTTGCTTAATGCTTCAGGAAGTGAAACCGATGATATTCTTAAGAAATTTGTGTTGGTGAGATAATCTATGTTCGATAAAATCTTTACTTTGTCTAATGGCTTGAGTTTGTTGCGGCTTTTTCTCGCGATACCTTTATTCCTTTTAATTGGTGTTGAAGGTGCAGAGATTTGGTTAGTTTTGTTAGTGATAGTTGGTGTATTAACCGACTATTTAGATGGATATTTTGCTCGCAAGTTTAATGAAATTAGTGAATTAGGGAAAATAATTGACCCCATTGCAGACAAAGTGTGTATTGCAGCAATTTTAATGAAATTGTATTTAATTGGTCGAATTGATCCAATTGTTTTCTACATCCTCATTTTTAGAGATTTATTGATTGTTGTAGTTGCTGCCGTGGTCTCTCGATACATTAAATTAGTTCTGCCCTCAACAATGACCGGCAAAGTAACTGTAAATATTATTGCGGTGTATTTGTTGATGGCCACCTTTTTATCGCCAGAATGGCAATGGCTAGTTTCTATTGGTGCGGTAATAAGTATAGCAGCTTCAGCGATAACTTTAGTTGAATATGGAATAAGAGCAGTTAAAGCTCTAAAAGGATAAAATATGTCGTTTCTTAAAAATATAAACTTTGGAAAATTAAAAGAGGGTCTTTCAAAGACCAAAGATAAAATTGTAAATAAAATCTCCGAATCAATCACCGGTAAAGCAAAACTTGACACACTTACGATAGAGGAGATAGAATCTTCTTTATTAAGCTCCGATTTAGGATATGATTCTACTGAAGAAATCATCGAAGAAGTGAAAAAAACTATGGTTTCTGAGAAAGACCGTTCCACAGACTCTGTAATAAATACGGTTAAACGCGTTCTTACTCAACAGCTGGAAAAAACACCTATCCCTGCAATGGCGATTGAGGGCAAAAAACCCTTTGTGCTTTTAGTAATTGGCGTAAACGGAGCAGGCAAAACAACAACCATCGGAAAACTTTCTCATAATTTCAAGCAAGCCGGACTCTCAGTTATGGTTGGCGCAGCTGACACATTTAGAGCTGCAGCTAATGAACAATTAGAAATCTGGGCCCAGCGAGCGGGAGTGGAGATTGTACAAAAGGGAATGGGTGTAGATCCATCTTCCGTTGTTTTTGAGACAGTCACAAAGGCAAAAGAAAAAGGAGTAGATGTTGTACTCATAGATACTGCCGGTAGATTACACACCAAACATAACTTAATGGAAGAATTAAAGAAAATTAATAGAGTTATTGGGAATATTATTCCAAATGCTCCTCACGAAGTGTTTTTGGTATTAGATGGTACAACAGGTCAAAATGCACTTGTGCAGGCAAAAGAGTTTAGTAAAACTGCATCCATAACAGGGTTGGTAATTACTAAATTGGACGGGACAGCAAAAGGTGGTGCTGTTTTTCAGATTTCTCGAGAATTAAGAATTCCCATACGATACATTGGTGTTGGTGAAGGTATAAATGATTTACAAGATTTTGACCCAAAGCTTTTTGTTGAAGCTCTTTTTGAATAGAAAAAAAGATGCGGATATTTAGAAACTATAGAACCAAGAATCGCTTTTTGAAGGTAAAACCGGTTAACGGGGAAATTGTTTTACTGCGACCTGACCGTAAATCTTATGTAAGTTTGATATCTATTTATACGATTACTTTCTTTGTTTTAATAGCTGTGTATGGTTATTTGAGGGGATTGCTTTAAAGACTACTTTTTTTTAGTTTACATAATATACATTATAGGAATATTGTATATAAAAAAGAGGAGAAGCCCTCTTTTAATATTTATAGAATCCTTCTCCTGATTTACGACCTAATTTACCTGCTGCTACCATCTTTTTTAATAACGGCGCAGGTCTATATTTAGAATCGTTAAATCCCGTGTACAGAACCTCCATAATAGATAGACATACATCTAACCCTATAAAATCCGCTAACGTTAACGGACCCATTGGATGATTCATCCCAAGCTTCATAACTTCATCAATTTCATCTCTGCCGGAAACGCCTTCGCCTAAACAAAATATTGCTTCATTAATCATTGGCATTAAAATACGATTAGATATAAATCCAGGTGCATCGTTAACCTCGACCGGAGTTTTATCTAACTTTCGAGTTATTTCGTTTATTTGTTGAGTTGTTTCATCAGATGTTGAATATCCACGTATTATCTCTACAAGTTTCATTACAGGAACGGGATTCATAAAGTGCATGCCAATAAAACGTTCCGCAATCTCTTTAGGAGCTAATTCGGTTATTGATATTGACGATGTATTAGTAGCAAGAATACCTTTGGATGATAATTTTGGTAATAATTGACTATAAACACTGGTTTTTGCTTGTTTATTCTCAATAATTGCTTCTATAATTAAATCAGACTCGTTTATCTTGTTTATGTCTGATTCAAATAGAATTCCGCTGTAAAATTCATCGCCATATTCTTGTGTTAAAACACCCTTTTTAATTATTCTATCAATGTTGGACCGAATTGATTTTTTCGCTCTCTCAATAGCTGTTGGGTCAACATCAAATTGAGTAACAGTAAATCCATTGATTGCAAATGAAGTTGTAATGCCGCTACCCATTGTACCGGCACCAATAACTACTACATTCATTTTATTTCCTTACATTTTTAACAACTAATGCTGAAGCTTCTCCGCCACCGATGCATAACGATGCCATTCCGTAAACAGAGTTTCTGCGTTGCATTTCGTAAATCAGTGTTGTTAAAATTCGAGCACCACTTGCACCAATCGGATGACCTAATGCAACGGCACCACCATGTACATTCACTTTTTCCGGATTCAACTTCAACAATTCATTTACCGCTAATGAAACTACGGCAAAAGCCTCGTTTATCTCAAATAAATCAATGTCGTCCGCTGTCATATTTAACTTCTTGAGAAGTTTTGCCATTGCATCAGCAGGTGCAGTTGTAAAATCTACAGGTGCTTTAGCAGCACTGCTCTGCCCTACTATTTCTACTAACGGTGTTAAACCTAATTCTAAAGCCTTTTCTTCGGACATCAACAACAATGCTGATGCTCCATCGTTCAAGCTTGAAGCGTTGGCTGCGGTAACAACTCCATCTTTTTCAAATGCCGGTTTTAACGATGGTAATTTATCAAAATTAACACGGAACGGTTCTTCATCTTTAATCAAAACCTCTTCACCTGATTTAGACTTTACAACTACAGGTGTAATCTCAGGTGTAAAAACGCCCTTGTTAACCGCATTAATGGCTTTATTGTATGAATCTATGGCAAAGGCATCAAGCTGCTCGCGAGTAAATGAAAAATCCTTTGCACATTTATCAGCACATGAACCCATGTGTTTATTACTATAGACATCAATCAAACCGTCTAAAATCAAACTGTCATACATTTGAGCGTTACCTAACTTTAACCCTTGTCTAACTTTAGGTAATATATAAGGGGCGTTCGACATAGACTCCATGCCCCCTGCTATCACTACATCTGCATCGCCTACTTGAATTGCTTGAGTAGCTAACATAACGGCCTTTAATCCACTACCACACATTTTATTGATGGTTAACGCCTCAGTTTTTTCAGGTAAGCCTGCATAAATTGCTGCTTGTCTTGCCGGGGCCTGCCCTAATCCGCTACTAATAACATTTCCCATAATTACTTCATCAACAACCGAGGGCTCGATACCACTTTCTTTTAGCAAATCTTTAATAACTAAGCTTCCCAATTCTGTGGCGGAAAAGGAGGCGAGAACTCCTGCAAATGAACCAATTATGGTTCTTTTAGCATGTGTGACAACTACTTTTTTCATGATATCCTTTTACAAATTATAATTCAAAACTTTTGCAATTTTTGGTTCAAGTACTCCTGCGAGTATCATCATAATAGAAGAAAAAACATTAGAGGTATTTAAGTTGTTTTCTGAAAGTCGGTACTTTATCATTTCTATTTTTTCAGAGGCGGAAATAAGATCTGCACTACCATACTTTGCATTAAACTTCTCAAAGGATTGCGAGTGTCCTTTGAGTATTAAAAAAGCATTCCCTGAAGATCTGTACGCTTCACAATCTCTGAGCCAAGTTATAATTAATTGCACAAAAAGATCTAATTTGAAGCTATTAGCTTTGTTTTTTGAGAATTCGCTAATCAACGGATCTGCTATTTTTTGAGCTTGGTAGAATTTCCGTGCCATTGAATTTCGAATAAAATCAATACTTGCTTCAATTTCGTTTTCGATGTCAATTTGTGATAGGTCCAACGCCTTACTAATCGAACCACCCGCAAAAGGGGTAATTATTTGAGCTTGATCTTCAGAGATATCAAAATATTCTTGTAAAATGGTAGAGATGTCATCATCGGTTAACGGTTCAAAAGGTAAATGCCAACAACGTGATCTTATAGTCTCACGTAATAACATTGGAGCTGATGATGTAAGTATAAAAATAAATCCTTCAGGGGGTTCTTCAAGATTTTTGAGTAAAGCATTTTGCGCTGGTTCATTCATTTTATCCGCATCAGAAATCAGAACAAGCTTGTATGGGTATTCTTGATAGTGCAGTGAGAGAAATTGTGTAATCTCTTTGATTTGAAAAAGTCGAATCTCTTTTGCGTTATCCATGCGAATTTTGTGGTAGGGATTCCCGTTCTTCTCTTTAATCTGCTCTTGAAACTGTTTGTGAATTTTTTCGTTTTTTGTCGAATTAGGCAGATCACTATCAGATTTTGCTTCTTCTTTTAAGGTAGGGTATGCCACAATATACTTTACAAAAGGCGCTGCAAAACTAACAGGTTTTGGTTGGGTATCAAGTGTATCGGTTAGAGCATTGAGTAGTGAAATAAACCGGAGGGCAATATAATCCTTCCCTACCCCACTTTCCCCTGTAAAAAGCATTGCATGAGGAATTTTGCCGGTTTTAGTAAAACCGGCAAGAATTGATTTCACTTTTTGTTGGCCAAAAACGCCGTGCCATATATCCATCACGCCGGCGTAGCCGTTTAGTATTCGTCTTCGTTATAAAAGAAGTCTTCGTCAGTAGGATAATCAGGCCAAACGTCTTCAATTGATTCATATGGGTCGTCGGAATCCTCTAACTCTTTTAGATTCTCAATAACCTCTATAGGGGCACCAATTCTTTCGGCGTAATCTATTAATTCCTCGCGTGTAGCAGGCCAAGGAGCATCATCTAAATATGAAGCTAATTCTATAGTCCAAATCATTTATATTTTACCTAAGATAATTAAAAATATTTTGCATCTGTCATAAACAGCATAGGGTCTTTGGTCTCGCCATTTACAATAACCTCATAATGCAGATGAGGTCCGGTAGAAAGACCGGTATTCCCAACCTTACCAATTAAATCACCACGTTTAACCATATCACCTTCTAAAACAAAATACTGCGAAAGATGAGCGTATTTAGTTTTATAACCATAGCCGTGGTCAATTTCAACAACCTTACCATATCCTTGGTCGTAGCCAACAAATACAACCTTGCCACCGCCTGATGCAATTACGGGCGTTCCAACAGGGGCCTGTATATCTACACCACTATGGAACTTATAGATTCCTAAAATGGGGTGTAATCTGTTACCATAACCACTTTCACCAATGCTTCCGTTAGCAGGCTTTAAGGCAGGAAGAGCACTTGCCATTTCCTTGTTTAATTCTAACGCCTTTTTAATTTCGTTATAATTTTCCTTATAAATCTCAAACTTACGCTCGGCATCATCTATTACTTGAAGTGTTTTGCTTAAGTTAATGTTTTCTGTGGAGTTAAGGAAGTCGTAGAGGTTGCTGAACGTCCCACCACCTGTTCCTAACATTAATTCCTCTTTAGAAAGAGGTGTAAGGTTGGTTGCAAGTCTCAAATCATTATTCAATGATATAAGAGTGTCCATTTGGCTATTAATATTGGAATACAAAGCCGCTGCACTGTTGAGTTTATTTCTTAAAGATTCATTTTCTCTGCGTAATGATTCTATATCCTCTTGTGTACCAAGTATTGACCTGTAGATGGTTGTACCGGCGAATACTAAGCCCATGGAAAACAATAAAACCAATGTTATCGCTGAGAGAACTTTAACTTTAGGATTCTTTATCTCAACAAGCTGCAACTTCGATCTTGAAATAAGATACAATTTTTTCATAGTTCATCGAAGTTCATTAAATAAATACATTTAAACCCCAAACATAACAATATCTTAGCAATATGCAAGAGAGAAATTACTTTGGGGTTGATTAGATTTTATTCGAAATCATGTTCAAAATAATCTATACCCCGTTTGCCGGCTTTACCCTTGCCCGATTTAAGTGCATTCATTAAACGTTTTCTAAAATCCTCAGCACTATCGTACCCATAATGCTTTAATAGATAGTTTAGGGCTATAACTTCGGCTATAACTGTAATATTTTTACCGGGTAATATAGGAAGCTTCTTTTCAGGAATATCAACATCTAAAATTGTTACCATATTCTCATCTAAACCTAATCTATCGTACTCTTGATTTGCATCAAAAATCTCAAGATTAACAATAACCTCTAATCGTTTTTGATAGCGAATGGAGCGGACACCAAACATTTTAGCAATATTCAGAATGCCTAATCCCCTAATTTCAACAAAGCCTTGCGACATGTCTAAACTTGAACCCATCAAAATACCCTCACCTTTTTTGGTGAACATAGTAACATCGTCAGCTACAAGTCTGTGTCCTCTTTCAATAAGATCAAGTGCAATTTCACTTTTACCAATTCCTGATTTTCCTATCAATAAAATACCCACTCCATATACATCCACAAAAGACCCATGAACCGTAACGCGTGGTGCAAATTGATCCTCAAGAAAATCGGTGAGAAGGTAGTTGAATTTAGTTGTTGTAAACGAACTTATAAACAATGGGATATTGAGTTCATTTGCCTTAACAATAATACTTTCATCGGGAGTGTTATTGTTGGTATAAATCAGACAAGGTATAGGATAATGGAAAACCCTGTCGATAGCTTTGCTTTTCTCTTCCAGCGGAAGACTACAAAGATACCGATGCTCAGTGTTACCAAAAATCTGTATGCGTGCAAAAGTGAATAAATCAATAAACCCGGCCAATGCAAGACCGGGTCTATTAAGATTTTGTTCAGTAATTTTTCTATTAAAACCGCTTTCATCCGAAAGTAGCTTCAGTTGAAGACGATCCTTCATTTTTTCATAAAGGAAGCCTACTTCAATACTTTCAGGAACAATTACGGCTCTGTCTTTAAATCCGCTCATTTATCTTCGTTTTAAGTTTTTTAAGTTGCCTTTCAAGTTTTTCGACCGCTAAATGAACCGATTTTTCGAACTCTTCACTTTCTTCTGTCGCAGAAAGTACGTGTCCTGGTACTTTTACCACAATTTCGGCAATTTTCAGCATCTCTTTACTTTCTTGAAAACTAAGGATTACCTCAACATCCTGAATATTATCAAAGAACTTTTCAAGTGAAAGAGCCTCATCGGTAATATAACTTTTCAAGTTTTCTCTTGCCTTGAATTTTCTGGAAGTGATCGTTACGTTCATTTTATCCTCCACGCATTTTTATGATTTGGGATGTGATTGTTTATAAACGTTTTTAAGACGTTCTATGCTTACTTGAGCATAAATTTGAGTTGTGCTTAGACTGCTATGTCCAAGTATTTCTTTTATTGCCAATAAATCTGCACCGGCATCTAACATGTGGGTTGCGGAGCTATGTCTAAGTATATGAGGGCTTTTCTTTTTTACCTCCGATACAATACTTAAATGTTTATTAACCAAATTGTAAACGTACTTACTGTACAGTTTTTTTCCTGTCGAGGTTGTAAACAGAAATCCGTTAGAAAAGTGTGGTTGACTTTCGATATATCGAGAAAGGGTTTTAGAGGATGTTGAGCCAATTGGCACAATTCTTTCCTTATTGCCTTTACCAATTATTCTTAATTGTTTAATTGAAAGATCAACGTCAATTCGCTTGCAATTACAGACTTCGGAAACTCGAAGTGAACAACCATATAATAATTCTATAATTGCTAAATCCATAATTGAGTTCTCAGAATTTTCTTTTTCTATCGACTCAAATGCGCTATCAAATTGACTTTGGGTTATAATTTCAGGAAGTGCACGCTTAACTCTGGGTCCTCGCAATGCAGTAATGGTATTTGTTGGTATTTTCCCCTTTTCGAAAGCATACTTATAAAAGTTTTTAACTGAGGTTAACTTCCTGGCAATAGATTTTGCTTGATAACCATTTTGCGAAAGGAACATCATAAATCTTCGCACAATTTTGTCGGATACATCCTCCAAATTCAATTTATTAATTTGACTCAAAATGTCAATAAATTGTTCAAGGTCGTTTTTGTAGGACTTTACGGTGTTATCCGAGAACCGTCTTACACTCTTGATGTATTCAAGATATTCGTTTAAAAGATTATTCAGCATTACCACCAAGAAACTAATCTTAATTCTATATTAAATATAGAAATATATTTCTTAAATCAAAATCTAATGCACTGTATCATCGAATTTAATATTATAGCGCCTAAATCTGTTATCGCTATCGCTGTAACTAAAAACACTGAGCACCATAAATTCCTCGAAAGACACTATGGCAAATTCTTTAAGATCCAAGTATGTGCGTACTAACTCAGAGAACTGTGTTTGTGATATTAATTTAGCATTAACGAGGGATAACATTTTGTTGTAGTTCACTACCCCAAGAGTTTCAATTTCTTCAGTATCTAATATTCTTTTACTAATCGTAACAACATTTTCATCTGAGGATGTTTTAGGCTCTCTTAATTCAGCGAGTTGAACCATAACCTTATGAACAAGTTCCACATTTTGTGAAAACTTAGATTTCAAATTCTTCGATATTGATGGAAGAGGAACCTTTTTGGCAACTTGTTCAGCATATTGTATGGTTATATCTAATATTAATGCAGAATCACGCGAAATATTCATAATTTAAGCAAATTTCTTTACCAGTTTATTCTCAACTGATTTCATTTTACGTTTTAACTCTGGTGTAACATCATCAAACCCCACAAGATGTAACACACCGTGAATGATAAGGCGAAACAATTCTTCCCTTAACGAAACCAAGAATTTCTCGGCATTTCTTTGTGCTTCCTCGTATCCAATTACAAACTCACCCGATATTATTTTTTCTTCATCAGAATAATCGAATGTAATAATATCAGTTGGTCCGATGTGCTGTAAAAACTTGTGATTTACTCCTTCAATAACAGAGTCATTAACAAAAGAAATATCCAAAGTATTAAATGTATAATCAGGAAACTCATTGGATAATCCTACAAGTAAAGTCCGGATTTCAGACATAGTGAGCTTAATTTTTCGGTTACCCTTAACAGACAGTTCCATTATTCACCTATTGCCTTTTTTGATTTCTCAGCATATTCAGCGTAACGTAAAGCACTTTCTCTCAAATCTGCAAGTTCGTTTGTACGCAAATCCCTGAGAACTTTGGCAGGTGAACCGGCAACTAATTTACCCGATGGAACAACGAATCCAGGTGTTACTAGTGCTCCTGCGGCAACAAATGAGTTTTCCTCAACAATAGCTTTGTCCAAAATAATTGATCCCATGCCTACAAGTGCGTTATCCTTTACAATACAGCCGTGTAGAATTGCCCCATGACCAACAGTTACATAGTTCCCAATTATCAGTGGACAGGTATCATGAGTTACATGCAAAACAGCTCCATCTTGAATGTTGGTAAATTCGCCAATAGTTACAAAATGTACGTCTCCTCTTATCACGGAGTTATACCACACACTCGCGTTTTGGCCAATTGTAACATCGCCAACAATCCTAACTCCTTCAGCTAAAAAAACTGAATCATGTACTTTAGGAAACTTTCCCTCGTACGAGAAAAGCTTATTGTTTTTTAAAGTGTTGATTTTGGAGGAGTCCATCCGCTTCTTTTCCATTGTTTTAATTCGAGTTTTACACTACCTATTACCACGTTGAGTTTTGCTACAATTGGTATTCTTGCCTCGTCACTACTAAAATAACCTTCAAAATCCCCGGTTAAACCAAATACACTCACAAAGTCGGTTGAGCCAAACACTTTAGTTACAGCTATATCATAATCAAGAACATCAATATCAGTTTCGCCAACTTTTGTAGGAAATTGAACCTTTGCTGAAACCAGTTTGTCATTAACAAAACAAGGTGCATCTACTTTCTTTCCTGTACCCGCCCATCCACGTGCATAAAAAAGAATTGAGAGCCCATCCTGAATACCTTTTCTCAGTGCAAGAGTAGTGTCAATCCATACTTCAGGTGTTGTAGTGCTTTTTCTTAGTACTCGAACTTTTTCATTGTTGAAGTCATAAAAATATTCAGTAGTACTTGGAAACTCAACCTCTTTAACCGTTCCACGAAAATAAAGCGAATAGTAATCCTCATGCACTTTGGATTCATACGTTTGGTGAAGATTAACAAAAGGAATTCCTTCATAAGAATCCATATAAGCTATTGTGGAATAAGAAGTTCCGAATTCAGCGTTATGAACTTTTGTTGTCTTAATTCTCACTTTACCTATACCTATTCCAAGGTAACTCACTTCATATATCAGTTCTTCTCCAACCAAAAATACACAGGTGTTTTTTAA
>CALKUG010000072.1 GCA_937996765.1 uncultured Ignavibacteria bacterium | reverse complement strand
GTGTAAACTTAATCGCATTTGAAACTAAATTTCTTAACACGGTTGACATCATAAAAGGATCCATGTTATAGACAATTGAGTCGTTTATTGAATGATTTATGGTCACATTTTTTTCGAATGCTGAATTACTAAGCAATATTAATTCGTTTTCAATAAGTTCAGATAGATTTACCCGTGTTGGCTCAAATGATATTTTGCCCGTTTGAAGCCGAGCCCATTCTAATAAGTTTAACAACAAATCCAATGAGGATTTTGATACCGAACGGATGATCTTAATATATTCTATTCGTTCTTCCTCTGTAAGGTCATGGTATTCTTCGTCTAATATTTCACTAAATCCAATCAATGAAGAAAAAGGATTCTTTAAATCATGAGCAATAATTGCAAAGAATTTATCTTTTGCTGCCAGCTCATACGAGAGCTTCTCGTTACTAATTAAAATTTGATTTTTTTGTTCCTCAAGTAATGCTTGTTGTGTTATAATCTCTTTTGTTCGTTTTTCAACTTCCTCTTCTAAATCACGCCTTCTCGATTTCGCCAATCCAGATCTATACTTAACATTTCCTACAACCAAAACTGCAAGCATTAGAACAATTAAAAACCGAAATATTGTAGTTTCCCAAAACGGAGGATTAATAATAAGTGCAATTTGCATCTCTTGAGGTGAAACATACCCATCTTCGTTTAATACTCTCACGCGTATAGTATATTCTCCAGGGTGCACAGTAGCAATAGAAATAGTCCTGTTAGTCCCCAATCGAATCCAATTATCACTCACTCCGTCTATTCGATATTCATACTGCAATTGGTCAGAAAAAGCATAATGTAAACCTGCAATTTTTAATTGGATGAACCTGCCCTCGTAATCTGTTTCGATGGTGTCTATATACTCAACCATTTTTTTTGATTCATAGGGAGATGAATTTATTTCAACACCCACTAAATATAATCGCGGGCTCACTTGACTAAAACGAATTTCTTCCGGCAAGAAATAAGTTACTCCATCTATTCCGCCAAAGTACATGATACCCGAATTTCCTAAAACAAAAGCATTTCGATTAAACTCGTTATTGGTCAAGCCATCAGACATATCCAAGTATGAAAAAGCATTTTGATTCCGATTCCAAATAGTTATTCCCCAATTCGTCGAGATCCAGTAATTATTTTTGGAATCTATTAAGACACCATAAGTTACATTATTGGAGAGACCCTCAGAAGTAGTTACTACTTTTGAAACACCCCCATCCTTATTCATGAGAATCATTCCCAAACCGGAAGTTGCAATGATAATTTCATCAATATTATCAACAATTCCGGTTATTTTAAGTGCGGAATTATCGTATGTTTTTGGAAGATTTAATTTTTCCTTTACTAAGGAATCTTTGTCGGGGTAATAACTAAACAATCCGTTTGTTTCCGTTGCCACCCATAATCTATTGTTTTCATCGTCGTAAACTAATCCAACTATTAATTCAAGTTCTCTCCTACCCTTGTTTGGATGTGTGGAGTAAAAAATATCTTTGAACATTTTAGTTTTAGGGTCAAAAGAAAATAATCCAAAGTACCCACCCAACCAGATTATTCCATTCCGATCTTTTTGCATGGTGTAAACAGGTCTTACTACTCCTCCACCCAAAGGAAGTGGTGGGAAATTGTAAGTTTCTCGCGCGCCGGTTGTTATATTAAATCTCATAACTCGCGAGGGCATGCTTTCGAAACTTATCCATACAATATCATCAGGTTCATCTTCAAAATGTTGAATATCGTAAGGCACCTCACCCGCCATAATTGTTTTTATTTCGCCTGTGATTCTGTTAAACTTTTGGAGGCCAAAATATCCACCGATGAGAAGGATATCTTTATACTCATAGAGACTCCTTATACTTTTTACAGAAAAATTTACATTTTTTTTATTTTTCCAAGAAACTGTTGATAGAGATTTTTTATTAGTGGTTAATAATGAAAGGCCGTAACCATTGGTTCCTACCCAAAGACTTCCCATTTCGTCGAAAAATAACGCCGATGGATTTGTTGTCGAATAATCATCAATAGCAGTATGCGAAAGTGGTATGGATTCTAAGGAAAGTGTTTGTAAATCGAGACGCATTAAACCGTAAAGTGATCCCGAAATCCAAAGTGCATTGTCATTCAAAAGTAGATTAACCGAAAACCGTACTTTGTTTTTTATAGTAGCGGAGAGTCTTTCTGAAAAATTGGATAATTCGCCTTCAGCTGAAATCTTCCATATTCCATATTCACCGGTAGCTACATAGAATCCATTATTGCCATCAGAAATGATGGATGTAACTATAGTAGGAGAAACCTTAAATAATTTTATATCACTAGTCTCAGGATTGAGCAAATATACACGCCCGTATTGATCACCAAAACAAATTTTTCCATCACTATTAACGGCAACGGTTATAACTTGTTCGTTTACAATCGATTTGGAAGTTGTAGGCGAGAATTCACTTATTTTCTTTGTGATGATGTTATACTTTAAAAGTCCAAAATCTGAGGTTGCAATCCATATATCATCGTCCGAAATAAAAAGATCATAGACCGTAGTATGCTCAAACCCTTTAGGGAAGCCGTCTAAATCGGAAAAGCTCTTAATTTCTCCCGATAACAAATTGTATGATGCAAGTCCACCAAGCTTAGAGCCAATCCAAATATTCTCGTAATTGTCTTTGGCTAAAGAAATAATCGAATTTGATTTAAGACCTTGTTTAGACCCGGGAGTAGTGTTAATTACTTTGAACTCATAACCGTCAAATCTATTGAGCCCATCATTTGTGGCAATCCAGATAAAGCCACGTGAATCTTCAATAATTGCATTAACGGTGTTTTGAGAAAGTCCCTGTTCTGAGGTAAATCTTTTTATAAGAGTTTTTTGGGCAAGAAGCAGCGCGGGGAAAAAACAACATAATATCAACAACACTATTATGTTAATTTTTATCTTATTCCGGAAAGAGTAAAGTACTATCATTTCTTGCTATCATCGTTGAAAACTCAGTGTTGAATATAAGCAAGAGTTTCTATTTCAAACAAATAAAAATGCCGCATTTAAAAATCAACTGCGGCATCACTCAACAAATTTGCAATTATCGCTGTAGTTCTTTTGCTTGAGGGTCAATTACCTTAGCTATTTCTCGCAGAACACCCACAAGAAACATGATAACAAAACCGGCAGAAGAAACTAAATAATCAGATCCGTCTAAGGTGAATTTGCTAAAATCAAAACCGTAGTCAAATATTAGCTTTAAAACGCTTATTACACCTAAGTATAAGCCAAACCCTAACGCTCCATTTAAAAAGGGTTTTATAATCCAGCAGAATACTGATAAATTGACTTGCTTGATTTTTTCAAAGATTAGTTCCATAATATCCTCTCGCTTAACGCGATTCTCACATATCGAAAGCTTTTTAGTAAATCTTACTAAACCAAAAACTTTCTCACTCAGACTGCAAATGCATCTCCATGGTTACCTGTGTCGGAAACATTTGGGGGAAATATGCCCTACCTCATTTAAATGAGGTGTATTAACACTTTCAGTCGGATATATTAAGAAATGTAAATCAGTAACACAGTCAAACTTACAGAATGTTTTATTAAAGAGCAACAATATAGGCTTCAAACATTGATTTAGGTCACACGCTACAATTTCCCTTAATTATTTAGCCCTATACTACCTAAAACCTAATTTTCTCTTAAAACCTCTTTGGTTCTTATCAAGGCTTTATCAATATGATCGGTTACATTCGCCTTTCCAATAATTTCAAGAAAGCCGTCCTTTTCCATCACTTGATATACAGCAGGATGAACTCCGGAGAGAACAACTTTTATTCCCGATTTAATACAGCTCTTATACACTTCCTTGAACATATAAAGTCCCGTAGCATCCATAACGGGTACATTGCGTAATCGGAAAATTCTTACCTGAGGTTTATCTTGTTGTTCATCAACGGCATCTCTAAACTTGGCAGCTGCACCAAAAAAGAATGGGCCATTAATCTCATAAACATCAACGCGTTCAGGCACTTGCCTCAGTTGAATAGAAAGCGGATCATCATCAGAATCTTCTTCTGATTCCATATTGCTCACTACATCAACATTCACACTCTGTGTCATTCTTCGCATAAACAAAAGGACCGCCAGTACTAAGCCCACTTCTATGGCTAAAGTGAGATCAAATATTACTGTTAAAAAGAACGTTGTAAGTAGTACTGCAACATCGCCTCCGGGACTCTTTAACAGCCCCTTAAAGGTCCGCCATTCACTCATATTATATGCAACCACAATTAGTATTGCCCCTAATGTTGGCATGGGTATCAGCGATGCCCATTTACCTAAAAACAACATAATCAGAAGCAAAACAATTGAATGAACAATTCCTGCTATGGGTGTTCTGCCACCGTTTTTAATATTAGCTGCTGTTCTTGCAATAGCACCGGTTACCGGAATGCCGCCAAATAGCGGTGATACAATATTTGCAATTCCTTGGGCAACAAGCTCCATATTGGAACGATGTTTCTTTTCGATCATTCCATCAGCCACAACCGCCGAGAGAAGTGCTTCTATTGCAGAAAGCATTGCAATGGCTATTGCCGGTTGCATTAAATTCCTGATCTGATCCCACTTAAGATCTGGGAGTGAAGGCATCGGAATACTACTTTGTATTTCACTAAATTTGCTCCCGATTGTCTGTACATCGAGCTTCAACAAACTCACCAAAAGAGTGGAAACAATTATTGCAATAAGAGAGCCAGGAATTTTCCTCGAAATTTTTGGCCAAAACGCAATGATAGCAAGAGATAAAAATCCGATCATTGCAGCATAAACATTGATATGCGATATATTATAAAAATAGACCACCCATTTTTCTGCAAAGTCCGAAGGTACTTTTTCGATTCCCATTCCCAGCAAATCATTAATCTGTAACGAGAATATCACCACCGCAATTCCTGATGTAAATCCTACGGTAACAGGGTAAGGAATAAATTTGATGAGCGTACCCAATTTTGCTACACCCATAATAATTAAGATGATACCCGCCATTATGGTTGCTATATACAGGCCATTAATCCCATACTCCATAACAATGCCGTAGAGGATAACAACAAAAGCACCCGTAGGTCCCGCTATTTGAACACGAGAGCCACCCAATAACGAAACAATAAAGCCGCCTATAACAGCAGTTATAAT
This sequence comes from uncultured Ignavibacteria bacterium, assembly GCA_937996765.1. Classification (GTDB taxonomy): domain Bacteria; phylum Bacteroidota; class Ignavibacteria; order Ignavibacteriales; family Ignavibacteriaceae; genus CALKUG01. The sequence continues at coordinate 3,193 of CALKUG010000072.1, read as the reverse complement.
TCCTTTTTCCGGTGAAACACCACTTGCAATAGCTAATGCAATAGCAAGTGGCAATGCAATGATGCCAACAATTATGCCTGCAGTGATATCATTTATCAACTGATCTTTAGTTATGGTTTTCCAGATAGTAAAGAGTTTTGGTTTTAGCATTGTCTTAAAATTCCTATTTCTAACAATTAGCGAATTATAAGGTAGCAGAAAAAAGAAGCAATGTCACTATTGAAAATTTTAAATGTTTTTTGTAAAGCGATTTTTATAACGTTCTGCAAATCCCAAATTCCCTTGTAAACCTCCTGTGTGCAACATAAGGACTTTTGCTCCTGGCGGGAAACGTCTTTTTGCGGTTAAATCCCGTAAAGCGAAATACACTTTTGCAGTGTAAACATAGTCCAACGTTATTCCTTGTTCTTCTTTTAATTTGTCTGCGGTTTCAATTACTTCATCATTAAAATGAGCATAACCCCCGGCATGATATTCATCAAGTACTTCGTAGGGAGCTGTTTCGTAGTATCTATAAATATCAAAATAACTTTTAATCTGTCGTGCTAAATAGTTATCCGCCTTTAGAACCTGTACAACCATTATTGTGGTTTCCCTTTTTGCTCTCGCAATAATTCCTGCCGCCGTTCCACCTGTACCACCAGCAACTACCACAAAATGATATCCCGCAGGTATATGATTCCATATTTCACCCGAACCCTTGATTGCCAATGAGTTTGTTCCTCCTTCGGGAATGATATACGCCTCGGGATATTTTTTTTGAATTTCCTCAATGTACTGTGCAATATGCCTTAACCGATATTCCTCCCTACTTACATAACAGAATTTCATTTTCATTTGTTTGCACGAATTTAAGGTAGGATTAAGCGGTAGTGTTTCCTCACCTCTGATGAAAGCAAGAGTTTCAAATCCCCATCGTTCTCCTGCAGCGGCTACAGCATGAATATGATTTGAGTAAGCGCCTCCAAAAGTTAAGAGCTGCGTTTTTCGTTCTAACTTTGCATTGAGAATATTATACTTGAGTTTAAACCATTTATTCCCAGAAATTAAACCATCAGTTTGGTCGAGCCTGAGAATATCAACACTCACACCATTTCTTTCAAATAGCTCATCATTAATCGATTGTATTGGAAGATGTAATTCGTCAAAAAGATCGCTTTCAATTTCCATAACTTTTCCCAAACCAAAGATTTTTGTCTAAAGTGCTTTCAAGCTCAATTTCTAACGAATCAGGTAATCCTGGGAAAAAATCAATTGCAGTTCTCGTTTCAAGCTCATCAATAGTTAATGCAAATGGTTCTATCTTTTTTCCACTGCTTTGGTTGGGCATTATAAATGCAATGGCTTTAACTTCTTCTCCAGTATAGTCAAGTAATGCTTTATAATAATACTTGGGAATTGCAACTTCATTATCGCCAATGGTAGGCAGTCCATCTTCCAAAATGGGGCCCGTTACTATATAAAGCAATTTATCTGTAACAGCACGGTCGCGGACGTACTCTTCTAAGTATTTCCATGTTTTTTGATTAAAATTTTTATTTTGAGGACTCATGTTACTCATGTAAAAACACTCATCCATTGCTTGCAGATCCCACTTCATATCTGCCGAAGGAGCCAAATGCCCTCTATCATACCCTGAATTTTTGTAATCGGAAAGTTCAGCAGAGCCCGTTACAATATTTGGATCTTCTTTAAATTTATCTTTTCGGGAAGTATTTTCTGCGGCAAGCCGCTCGGCAGATAGGTAATAAGCAACCCAGTAAGGTTGTTCGTATTTTTCAGCGTATTCCAACGAAAACCCTTTATAGTGAACAACTTGCCCACCAAAATTGGTTTTGGGTAACTCGAGGTCTTTAATATAAAAAGCAGTTTCGGGTTGTGCATTTTTTGAAAATTGCTCACAACCAAAAAAACATAACACACCCATTAATGCGATTAATAGCAGTAATTTTTGTCCCACGATATATGCTCCGTAAAAGAGTTAAGTAATTGTGTAGAGCTAAATTACTCAAAATTTATATTTATAACAATAAACTCGCTATCCGTTCCCAATCTAATTGGCGGACCCCAAGTTCCGATACCAGAACTAACAATATACTGGGTATTACCCTTCTTTAAGTAGCCCACTGCAAGTTCATAGACTTTTTTTACAATCAGATTCCCCGGGAAAAACTGCCCCTCGTGTGTGTGTCCCGAAAGCTGCAAATCAATACCTGCATTTTGTGCCTGCTCCAAGTTACGAGGCTGATGATCCAGTAAAATAGTAGGCAAATTTGGATCAGCCATTGTAACAAGTTCTTTAAGTTCTTTCCGTTTCCCCGGAACAAAGGAACCAACGCTATAGTCATCGCGACCTATAATATTCAGCTTTCCTTCAAGAATTGATACAGTATCACGTATAACAGCAATTCCATTTTCATTAAGATATTTTTCTGCAAGCAGTGCATCGGCAATGTATTCGTGGTTTCCAACACAAGTAAATACGCCCATTGGGGCATTTATATTTTGCAGAGCAACATCCACATTGTGTCTTTTTAATACGGAAACTCTGTCATCAATTACGTCACCACCTAACAAAACTAAATCGGGTTTGTGTTCGGCAATCAAACCATGAATTTTTCTTCCAAGCTGGGTATTTAAAATGCTGGTAAAATGTGAATCTGAGAAGAACGCAACTTTAAGATGTGTAAGTTCCGACTGTTTTTTTGGTAAGGTTATGTTGTAACTTCTTACTTTAATATCGGAAGCGTGGTACCTCCCGTAAACCATTAGCACAATAGCCATAAACAACACGGCACTTCCAGCATAGAATTTAACCATTGGTAAATTCTGTTTTGTGAATGTAACAATATGAGCATAGTTGTTCACAAGACGGAAAATATCAATCAAGAGTAAAGAGAGTAGTATATATACAATAGCGGCCATCCAATAAGAGCCGGCCAAAGTAAGCATATCGTACAACCAGTTCCCCTCGCCAGAAAACGCCGCCTTCGAGATTATATAACCAAACGCAAAAAAGAGAAACACAAAACCCAATATTATTTTTGCTGGAAAGGGAATCATTTCAAACGCTTGGAGTGCTCTCCGTGCAATATAAAAATTCAATAATCCATAAACGCTAAAAAAGGTAAGAAAAAATACTATTCTACTCATTGTTCTCTGTACTAAATTTGATTTCTCTTATAAAACGTAA
>CALKUG010000071.1 GCA_937996765.1 uncultured Ignavibacteria bacterium | reverse complement strand
CCCTTCGGGAGTTAAGAGTTGCGGTGTGCTTCGCACCGATATGGCTCGCAAGCTCGATAAAATAGGACAGAGGTGAGGGGACAGAGGTCACAGGGAAAATCGAACTTCGTTCTCAAAACTGAATTGAACAAAGCCCCGTTAACAGCGGGGCTTTGTTGTGTTATTCCCGTTAGGGAATACATATCTGCAGAATAATATGAGTTTAGTCTTTCCCGAATGCCGTAGGCATTCCATGTAATTTGTTATGATTGGAGTAACACATTGCATACCTAACGGCATGCATCAAACTATATTACATGCTTTCTACAGACATGCAATGCCTAACGGCATTGAAACAGAGGTAGCCCCACCATTTGCATATTGCCCTGAGTCCTGAGTCCTGAGTCCCGAGTCCCGAGTCCGATTTTTATTTTCTTGTCAAACGGAAAACGCCGTCCCAATCGGCGGGGGGTGGGGTGGTGATAAAATGTTTACAACGTTCGGCATAGACTTCGGAGGGTTTGTCGGTGGGGTCGGTTTTTAATGCTGCTTGAAATTGCGCGAGCGCGGATGTGAAATCTTTGGCTTTGTAGAGTTCGAGTCCATTACAATACAAATCAAGTGTTTTTTGCTTGTCCTCGGGGAGTGCATCCTCAACTAAAGCAATTAACTCATAGACTGCTACAGGTTGCGTTTTTCCTTTAACCACTATGCGATCCAACTCGCGGGTAATACAACGATCTTTTACCTGTGCGTGGGTTGATTCCGACATCATGATGGTGGTGCCGTATTCTTTGTTTGCACCTTCGAGTCGTGAGCCGAGATTAACGTTATCGCCCATTACGGTGTAATCGAAACGCTCAGAGCCGCCCACGTTCCCCACAACCATTTCGCCTGTGTTTATTCCAAACCGCACAACAATTTCGGGTTGACCTTCTTCGTGCCACTTTTTCCGCATCTCATCAATTTTATTTGCTTGCAACAAAACGGTTTTGCAGCACAGATAAGCATGGTCTTCGAGTGGGATGGGAGCGCCCCAGAACGCCATTATTGCATCGCCGATGTATTTATCCAATGTGCCTTTGTTTTCGATTACGATGCGCGTCATAGCCGAAAGATACTCGTTGAGGAATGAGACTAACTCCTCGGGAGTCTTTTTCTCGGAGAATGTTGAAAATCCTGCTATATCGGAGAAAAACACGGTAAGTTCTTTTTTATCACCACCGAGTTTAAGCCGCTCGGGGTCGAGGATTAACTGATCTACAATTGAAGCATCTACATATTTGCCAAACATCCCCTTAATCATGGTTTTTTGCTTCCGCTCGGTAACAAAGAAATAACCGATAACCGAAAAGTAGGACACAACAACCGAGAGGGAAGTAGGAACAATCAATAACAGGTAGTGAAACTCAGAGAAAAGATAAAGCGAAAGCTCACGCAATCCCGCCAGCATAAGAATTACAAGAACAAGATTGGATATTTCGAGGAGTAAGCCGTGCGAGCTTTTATACTCTTTAATTATGGAAGAGATAAATACCGTAAAAAATGAAAGGAGAAGAATAATTAAAATTAGATGAAGGGTTGGCATGCGATTGATAAAATCGCGGTTGATAACGTTTTGCACGGCGTTGGCGTGGAACTCAACCCCGTACATTTGATTATCGCCTTCTTTTTCACCCTTGCCGATGGATACGGGGATAACATCTCTATCCTCGGGCATGGTGCTGCCGATGATTACAATTTTATCTTTGAAGATAGATCTAAAATCGGGGTCATCCCACGTGTTAATCTCGGTTTCGAGTTCAAGCTCGTCGGTGGTATTAAAATCCGCACCATCGAGAACGTCAATGATATCAACATGTCTAAATGTTCTGTTAGGACCGTAGAAGTTGACCAGCATACTCAAATCGTCGAATTTGGGAATAGCGGTAGTACCCAAAACAAAAGATTCGCCTTCGCGATCAGCCAAAAAGTTTTTAGGGAAGCCAAAATACTTATTAAGCAAGGCAAAAGCGAAAGTAGGAACCAGCTGTTCGGTTGATTGGGCAAACATAAAAGGAAAATAACGGCGATGAATACCATCGGCATCGGAAGCAACTTGCACAATACCTATGGAGCTATCGGCTTGGAAAAAGCGACTGTTATAGTTTTCGTTGATTTTGTTAATAACCACCTGTGCCGAGCTTTCGCCACCTGTTTCGGCGGAGCGGTTATCAATTTTACCGGCAACCACCACATTGCCATAGTAGCGAATTGCCTCGATGAGGATGGAATCGTTTGCGGGAGAGAACTTATCGGCATTAGCCATTACAATATCTATCCCGATTGCCTTAGCACCTGCCTCGTTCAAATTTTTGATGAGATGAGCAAAAATACTGCGGGGCCAAGGCCAAGAGTTGTAAGGAGCAGGAATGCCATCGTAGGTGGATTGGGTAATCTCGAGAATGATAACATCGGAGGAATCAATAGAAGGTGGTTTGGTGCGAGAGACAAAGCGTTCATCAAT
>CALKUG010000070.1 GCA_937996765.1 uncultured Ignavibacteria bacterium | reverse complement strand
TTTAAACGTGCCTGCTCTAAAAAATACTTCTCCGCCAATTTTAGCGTTTCCGCGGTTCCAACGTATTTGATTGTGTATTTCGCTTGCAGTCCAGGTGGTTAAGCGATAGGGTGCCATTCCGGGGTAAAAGTGCACATTATACACTGCGGCTGAATCAGCCCACCAATTTGCAAGTGAACCGTAATCCTGCCCTGCGCCAAATGGCCAATAGAGCTGAGGAGTAATGTAATCAACTGATTTATTACGCATCCAAGCAAGAGCATCACAATAGATGTCGTTATATGCATCTAAACCTGTGATGCCTGCCGGATTACCCGGTCTCCAAATTCCAAATGGGCTCATTCCAAATTTCACCCACGGTTTTAGTGTTTTTACAGAATCGGAAAGTTGTTTTATGAGAATGTTTACATTATCTCTGCGCCAGTCTTTAATATCTGCAATTCCTCTGCCATTCAACCTAAATGTTGCGGTATCCTGTGTAGTAATTTGACTTGGTGGATAAGGGTAAAAATAGTCATCCATGTGTATGCCATCAATATCATAGCGGCGAACAACATCGCTAACCACTTTGGCAACGTGGGCTCTTACTTCTGGTAATCCGGGATTCATAAACTTGAATGTACCAATTTGCAAAACCATTTCGGGATTTTTATTGGTAACATGGTTAGGATCGGTGGTATAGTTCCCCACCGTACGCTCAGCACGATAAGGGTTAAACCACGCATGTAACTCCATACCACGCTTATGGGCTTCATCTACTGCCATTTCTAATGGATCGTAGTAGGGATTAGGAGCTTTACCCTGTTGGTTGGTAAGCCAATACGACCATGGCTCGTAAGGTGAGTTATACAGAGCATCAGATTCGGTTCTCACCTGAAAAACAACAACATTAATATTTGCTGCTTTCAATCTATCAAATATGGCAATCAGCTCAGTTTTTTGTTGTTCAGTGGTTAAAGAGCGTGATGAAGGCCAATCCAAATTGGTTACTGTGGCTACCCACGACGCACGGAATTCTCGTTTTGGCATTTGTGCAAATCCACACAAAGTGACCAACAACAATAGAAGTGTAATATTTTTTTTCATACGTATCCTTATATGAAATAATTGTGAAACAAGCCTTAGCAAAAAGCTTAGAATTTCAGCTTTTTCTCTATATTAAATTAGACTATTTAACAGTTTACAGCAAATAAATCCGAAGAGTTATCATGTTTACTTTTAAAAGAACCGTTTACTTTACAGAATGCGACCCTGCGGGCATTTTATTTTTCGGGAACTACTTTCACCTTTCGCACCATGCCTACGAGCATTTTATGGCACAGTTAAAGCCAGCGCATGATTACTTTAGCGATAAGCGTATTGTATTGCCTATACTCACTTCAGAAGCTAAATATCGCAAAATGATTAAAGCAGGAGAGATTGTTACCATTTCCATAACGTGCCTTTCATTACGGGAAAATTCCTTTCAACTCATGTTTAAATGGAAAGATGCCTCAGGAATAAGATTGGCAGATATTACAACCACTCATGTTTGTGTTGATAAATTAGAAAATAAAAAAACTGGGTTGCCCGCGGATTTGAGAGTTTTGCTTGAAGGGATAATGGATACTTAATTTTGGAGTTGAACTAATTCAGTTTTTATCTTTTTTTTGTCAACTTCACCTTTCGAAGTACGGGGTAATTGTTCCAAAAAAAGTACCTTTTTGGGTATTTTGAACGATGCTATTCGATTACTCAAAAATAATTTGATATGTTCAATAGTTATTTCACTGGTACCTTCAAGAACCAAAGCTACTTCTTCGCCCCATTTAGGATGCTCCACTCCGATTATACAAAAATCACAATTCAAAAAATCAACTAACAACGCTTCAATCTCTTTTGGCTGTATGTTCTCTCCCCCGCTAATTATTGTATCGTCTTTACGCGCAACCTTACTCAGGAAACCTCGCTCATCCAACACGCCAACATCACCGGTTGCAAAAAATCCATCAGCAAATTGCTGTGTGTAATCCAAATACCCAATCAGGCAAGTCTCGCTCCCAACAAGTATTTCACCGTTTCCACTATCGACAATTTGTCCTTTGTCGTTGCGAATTTTGATGTTCACTCCCGGAAGTGCAAACCCGGCACCTTCTTCTGTAGTGGAATATTCACCTATCGAATAAATGGATACAAAAGCTAAGGTTTCGGTACTTCCATAAACACCGTAGAGTGGATACCCCTTTTTTAAAGCTTGATTTACAGTACTCTTTCTTGCTCTTGCCCCACCAAGTAATATTGTTTTTACCGACAAAGGCAATGCAATATCACTTTCCATCCAATCATATAGTTGAGCAGGCACAAGTGAAAAATGAGTAACGTTAAACTGCTTTACTACCTCAGCAACTTGTTCAACAGTAGTTTCACTACCCAACACCACCGCACCGCCGGAAGTAAGTGCCCGCAAGGTTATCATCAGACCACTAATATGAGCTAAGGGTAGAGATTGAAACCAAACATCTTTTTCGGATAGATTAAGAATTTCTTTACTTCGCGAAGCTGCTGCAATTGCACGCTCGAAACTATGCACAACGGGTTTGGGCGCACTATTGCTACCACTTGTTAAAAGTATAAAACAATTATCATCGGGGGCTTGTGTTAAGTAGTTAGTTAAGAGTGTGAAATCTGATATTGGTTTGTTATGGTACTTTGAAGCAACCAATTCTTTTTCTTTATCAGAAAGACGTGAGTGAAGAATAAGGGGCACAACCCCTGCATACAAAAGCCCCAAAAATTCAACTATTGATTGCTCACCCGCTTTACATTCTATGACTTGAATAGTTTTTGTTTTATTTAAGTTTGCTTCAGCATAATCCACCACACATTCAGCAAAGTTAGAATAATTAAAACTTTCTGAACCATTCGAAAACATTATAACCGGAGAGTTTTCACGGATTTTTAACCGATTAACAAACTCTCGTGTTTTCATTAAACCTCTAAAACCAACGAATCAATTAATCCGTTATGAGGGAAATAGATATTTTCCTCAAAGAAGTCGTTCTCATAGAGATTCACTACCGAAAGTCCTGCAGCGTTACCCATGGTGTTATAAGCCGCAGCAGCAACTGAAATTTTTCGTCCTATAGCAGATTCAAGTGTTGTAGTAACAACTGTTTTTATATTCTTACTAATTGCACGGTCGATGTAGCGCAATGTTGGAAATAACCCACCAACAAAATTGGGCTTTAGTACCAAAACATCAGCCAATTTGTTATCAATTGCGTCAATAATACTCTCGTGAGAGCGAAGTGACTCATCTGCAGCAATATGTAAAGATGTGTGCTTTTTAAGTTCTGCGAAATCTTTTATGTTCGAAATAGGCTGTTCGATATATTCAATAGCAAACTGTTCGTATGCTTTGCACCTTTTAGCTGCCTCTTCAAGTGACCACGAACCATTGGCATCTAACCTAAAAATGGTTGAAGGAATCATGTGTACGCGGGCAGCTTCAAAAAACTTTATTTCTTCTTCCAGTGGGATGATACCTACTTTTATCTTGATAGAAGAAAAGTTCTTTTCAATCATCTTCTCAAGTGCTACAATTGAATCTTCCGGGTCATCCAAAGAAAATAATCCGTTTACCGGAATTGCGTAATTATGTCTACGGCCTGTTATATCATCCAATGTACGTTTTTCGAAACGCATACTGTACGAGAGAACTGCTTGTTCAAAAGCTGCACGAAGTGTTGGAGGAACCGTTATCCCTGCAACCGAAAAATTCTCTTTCATAAAATCTTCGGGAGTCAATTCAATAGGTAATAACGACTGCATCTCTGCTAAAGCTGCTGTTACATCTTGAATTGTTTCAGTGCCAAAAAGCGACATTGGCGAAGCTTCGCCAAGTGTTGATCTCTTGTTCTCATCGAATAATTTGATGATTACAGTATCTTTTACAGTAAGATTTGCAACAGATGTTTTGAACAATCTGCGAAACTTTAACTGATGTACAAAAAATTCTAAACGTTCTATGTTCATAGGGCAAGTCCTATCGAAAAAAGAACTCCGTAAATTGCCGACAATTTGGCCGTGAGTTCGAGTGATTTATTTAATTCGCTACCCTCATTGCGCTTTAGCGCAACTAACAGTTTTAACGCAATTGGTATGGAAAGTATCGGTAGAAAAATCCATACCTTTTTTTCAAAACTATGATACAATAAGATAGGTATAACGTACGAAGAAATCAAAAGAAGTACATACTGATAATAGGCAAAAGTTCTGCCAAATATTACCGCAAGTGTATTTTTACCTGCTTTTTTATCTTGTTCAACATCTCTGTAGTTGTTTACCACTAAAATATTGGTGATTAATGCCCC
>CALKUG010000069.1 GCA_937996765.1 uncultured Ignavibacteria bacterium | reverse complement strand
AGGAAAGAGCGGTATCAACAACATCGGAGGAAGTCATGCCGTAGTGTATATGACGAGAAGGAACACCTACATATTCTGCAACATTAGTTAGAAATGCAATAACATCATGCTGGGTTGTTTCTTCAATTTCAAGTATTCTGTTTACTTCAAAATTTGCTTTTTCTTTAATAACATCAACATCTTCTTGAGGTATTTCGCCCATATTTGCTCTGGCTTGACAGGCAAGAATCTCTATCTGTAACCATGTCGAAAATCTGAATTGATCCGACCAGATTTCAGACATTTCTTTTCGAGAATAACGTTCTATCATTTTTTCCTTTTCAGCTTCATTGGTAAAGTTAGTTCTTTATCTTCACGTAAAATCGTGAGATTTATTTCGTCGTTAGTTCTAAATTCTTGAAGTACACCCAATAATGAGTTTTGATTTGATATCCGGTAGTTGTTGATGCGTAGAATAACATCGCCTGAAAGTAAACCGGCTTCTCCTGCGGGGGTATTCGCAAACACTCGTGTTACAATAACGCCACGTTTGCTATTCAATTTGAAGTACTTTGCAATCTCATCATCAATATCTTGAACCTGCAATCCTGTAACAAATTCTCTGTCAATTTTTTTATTTTTCTTTAATTCGTCTATGATACGCTTCACTTTGTTGACCGGTATTGCAAAGCCAAGTCCGATACTTCCGCTTCCGCTTGTTGAGTAAATAATAGTATTCATCCCAATAACATCGCCGAGAGCATTAACTAAAGGTCCGCCACTATTACCACCGTTTATCGAAGCATCTGTTTGAATCATATTCATATAGAAACGGCCTTCAACGGGATCAAGATTCATATTTTTTGCACTAACAACACCAACAGTTACAGTAGGCTGTTCATTAACTTCAAACAAACCAAAAGGATTACCAAGGGCAATAACCCATTCTCCAATCAAAATATCATCTGAATTTCCAAGTTTAAGATAGGGGAGATTTTTTTCTTCAATTTTTAGAAGACAAATATCACTAATTGGGTCTGTACCCACAATTTGTGCATCAATATGTTTGCCGTTAGTTAATGTTACCACTACTTTGGTAGCGTTTCCTGCAACATGGTCGTTAGTAAGTATATACCCATCTTCAGAAATAATAAATCCCGAACCTAAACTTCTTATTTCTCTTGAAGTTGAGCGTTCTCCAAAAAACTGACGAAAAAATGGATCATTAAAAAAAGGTGAGAAAAAAGGGTCCTGTACCTTACGCACTTCAGTAACGGTAATTCCCACAATAGACCCCGAAACTTTACCAACTGTTTCTGTTAATATCGTTTGTCTGGAATTGCCGATTGATTGATTGTTTGCCTCAAGTGACTGAGCATTTATTGTGAAAAAGAATGTAAATAAGACAAAAATTACTGAACGTAACAGTTTCATATTTTTCCTAAAATTTAAAAAAAACACCCCTAAATTTAAGCAATTTCGATGTGTTTGTTTGAATAAATATAAAATCTTACAGAATTTTAGGTCATTAAAAAATCCCAACAATGAGAACGTATTAAATTAACATTATTGCCAATTCTACTTTTTAAGAAATAAAAGAATATATATTCAACATTTTGTGCTTCAATTCATTAGTAGTTCGTGGCATAATATTTGCTTTTAGTCAAGTTTAATCGTTTGCATTGAAGTTGTATTTGTTGTTTTTCAGCTCAATTTGAGCATGGATTTAGAGAAGTGAAAGGGTTAAAACTACAGATGGAGAGACATCCAAATGTAGATAAGCGTTTACATTGTTATCATTGTGGCGATATTGTTCGTAGCACCGAAATACATTTTGAAAACAAAGTATTTTGTTGTGAAGGGTGCAAGACTGTCTTTGCTATTCTTAGCGAAAAGGACCTCTGTAACTATTATGTTATAGATAAAAACGCTGGAATAAAAAAAGAAACCTTAAACTCTATTCAAAAGTATAATTATCTCGATGATCAAGAAGTAAAAAGTAAATTATTGCTTTTTACAGATGATATACAATCGACCGTTGAATTTACGACACAGGGTATGCATTGCAGCTCATGCATCTGGTTACTCGAACAGATCTATCATTTCGATGATAGAGTTAT
>CALKUG010000068.1 GCA_937996765.1 uncultured Ignavibacteria bacterium | reverse complement strand
GTGTATGTTAAACGGGTAGGAGTGCCACCTTCTGCGGGCATCACATAAACCTCGGTGTTGCCATCGTACTGAGCGGCAAAAGCAATTTTGGTACCATCAGGTGAGAATCTGGCGAAAAGTTCATCGCCGATGTGCGAGGTTAATCTACGAGCAACACCACCGGCGGCATCAACCTTATAGAGGTCGCCTGCATAGGTAAACACAATAGAATTGCCGTGGATGGTTGGGAATCGTAGCAAACGCATATCTTGCTGGTTCTGAGCCAATATTGGCAAAGAGAGCAAGAGCGTTAACAGAACTTGAAAACGAAAACGCATATTCATCCTTGATTTAATGGTTTAAAGTTACTACCGGTTAGTAGTAGTTAGGTTAGACGCATGAAAGAGTAAAAAGTTTGCTTTTGAAATTGCTTTAATCTAAAAAGATATCATTCACCAGAAGCTTTATTAAACTCATCCACCATTTTGTGGAAATTTTCTTCACCAATTTCGTTGTTTAATGCAATATTTTTTAAATACTGCAATTCTTCTGGCACAAATCCATGATCGGCGTAAGCGAGTTTTAACCCATCGCCAATAAACATGCGTGCAACAACCGGTGAGGAAAATTTTAAGGGGGATTCATCAATATATTTATTCACCATAAGATACTTGAGTGTATCTTCGTAAAAATCTTTGCTAAAGCCCAAACGACTTCCTGCCTCGCGAATCAGATTTTTTTCAGATTCGATAAGGCGATTGTCTTTTTTGGCAAGCACCATTAGCCCCTTCAGATAATTGCTTTTATCAAGCAGTGTTAATTCAAACATAGCCATTTACATTTTTTTTATTAAGTTGTTTAATCTAACAATTTCTTTTATCATAATTCTTAGGTTTCACTATGACCAAATTAATCAAACTTTATTTGTTATTCACGTTATTTTTTGTTGCCCAACTTTTGGCTCAGGAAATTCCTGTTAATAAATACGGTTTGAAGGTTGTTACCACCGTGGAGCAGTATCAAAAATTGGCTGAACAAAACCCAAACAAAACTTTGGTTGATTTAACAAAGGCAATTCCGGGTATTGTCTTGGATATTCGCTATGCCACTGCTGATAATATCACCAAAAAGCCGCTTTACACTGTACCCGGAGCGTTCTTACGTGCTCCTGCGGCTCGTTCACTGAAAAAAGTGCAAGATTCACTTGCAACACTTGGTCTCGGAATCAAAATTTTTGATGCCTACCGCCCCTACAGTGTTACAGAAAAACTTTGGCTGGCTGTGTTAGACGACCGTTATGCCGCCGACCCCCGTAAGGGTT
>CALKUG010000067.1 GCA_937996765.1 uncultured Ignavibacteria bacterium | reverse complement strand
GATTCCGTTCGTTCAACTCCAATGCCGTCAAAACTTGCTATGTATGCACTACCACGAAGTTCAAACGCATTGATACCGCCCAAACCCTTTTTGTATATCACATTCACAAAACTACGATTCGATTCCACGCGTGTATCACGGTCTGATTCATTGGGCACCAACACATTTTGCGCATCTTTCCAATAAATAAAATTACCGCGATTCATAACCAATGTGTTAAATAAAACCGTCAGGTTCTCATCATCGGCAAAAGGATAGGTAAGCTTTAAATAACCGAGATAGCGTTTTGAATAATCATTTAATCGGTAGCTTTCATTGTCGTAGCGGAAGAAAGACGCCGAGATTCCAAGCTTCCCTATCGAGCGTGAGTGTGATGCCGAAATACCGCCGAACGTACGGTACTCGCCACTCCAATCCCATTCTGAATACGAGGGTTTATCGTAACCACCGCCAAACGCGCGAATATGTGTAAGCGGTTGTTGTTGGGCTGATTTTGTGATGATGTTAATTACACCACCAATTGCTGACGTACCGTACAATGAGCTCGAAGGACCCTTAAGAATCTCAACTCGTTCAATATCCTGCATGGGAATCATTTCCCAAATTATCTCACCGGTATCACCCGTGTAAATCGGTATGCCGTCAATCGCAACAAGCACACGCGTTCCTGCTCCGCGCGAGTAACCGCTGGAGCCGCGTATCGAAATTTGATCGTAAGTCATAGAGACCCCCGACACATATCTCAGCGCATCATCAATTGCTACATAATTCTTTTTGTTGAACTCAGTAGGCAGTAAAATAAAAGAGCTCACCGGTAGTTCTCGTATAGATTGCTCGTATTTACTTCCGGTTACCACAACTTGGTCGGTGTTTATCGCTTGCTCTGAAAGTCGGTAATCCCTATGCAATGCGCCATAAAAATAGAGTTCTTCATCAGCGGAAGCATAACCAATAGAACTGATAACTACTTTGTATGTACCTGTAGGAAGATTCTCAAAAATAAATGCACCGTTTACATCAGTAACCGCACCGCGTTTTAAATCGGGGATTTGAACCGTTGCACCAATAATCGGGTAACCCGATTGCATAGCAACCACGCCCTTAAACGTATGGTTTTGAGCAAACGAAATACTTAAAAATGCGGTAATAATAAGTAGTGCTAATGTTTTCATAAAACTTAATTAGGTGGTTGAGGTGGTAACTCCGAAAAATCTACAACTACATCCACGCCCGAGGTCATTATTCCGTTTTGAATAACAATGGAACCGGGTTTGGTGGTATCGTTAGCAGTGTAATATACTCCCACTACAATCCAATCTTCGCGGAATAGCGAAAGCTCCTCGGTGTATTGTTGTGCAACGGCAACATATTTGTACTCGCCTGGGGATACAATCAGTTCGCTCACATAACTGTTTTCAACCGAGTTGTAGGTATATGCATTTGAGCCCCAAGGGATGGTATCGGAAATAAAAGCAAGATTGGGAGGGAAAAAGTCTGCTTGCGATTGAATGGGATTTTTGAACGCCACAAGATGCGTGCGTTTAACATTGGGGTCCCATGTTCCCTTGAAGGAAACCTTACCGGCGAGTCCTGTACCTTTCGGTAGAGGCGGACTAACGGGATCGGGGTCAATGCCACCATTACATCCGATATAAAGGATTGCGGAAAGCAAGAGTAAAAGAATTTTTACTGAGATTTTCATTGGTCGCTTATAATTATCGTGCTATTTTTAATCAACAGAATTACAAATTTTATCGTTCATATCC
>CALKUG010000066.1 GCA_937996765.1 uncultured Ignavibacteria bacterium | reverse complement strand
TCGCCGGCTGAGTCAGAGATTACACTGTTAAATAATAATACCGCAACAAATAAACCACCGCTGATATATGCCAGAATTTTTAACGTTTTAATATCACGAGTATCTTTGTTTTTCCATTGCTCGTAAACTGAGAACAATCCTAACGAAGCTAAAATTGGGAACATCAACTGCACCAATATCAAAGCCATTGAGGGAACGCGGAATTTGTTAAAATAGGGGAAAAGATGAAACATGGGGTCGAAGACCAGCGCAAAGTTTTTACCAAAAGATAAAAGCAAAGCGAAGAGTGTAACAAGACCCAAATACTGCACTAAAGGATTTTTTCTACCTGCCCAAACTCCATATAACCCTAAAAAGAACACCAATACACCCATGTACATTGGCAGATCTACAAACTCCATTTGTCCGAAATAGGTGTTAACAGGAACAGCATTACCCTGTGTTAGATCACCTTGGTAAGTTGAGTGGCCAAATCCATAGTAGGAGGGGACTACAAACGTAGCAATTTCACCAATCGAGAACGACCACTGCGTGTGATAATCGTAATATTGGATTGAGCTTTCATCTTCCGCTGTGCCTGATTTTTCAACTAAACTTTGCTGTCCACGGGTTGAATATGGGGTATATTCATAAACTTGGGTTAAACTATCCGATTGTATCAACACCGCAAGAACAATAGCTGCTGCAAAAGCTCCCGCTGATTTAAAGAGTCCAAATAATTTAACTTTATCCTTAGTGATAAGTTCACGCACAAAAAAGAACAAATAGTAAAGGGTAATTGCTAATACAAGATAGAATATTACTTGTACATGGAAACCTTGAATCATGAGTTGAACAATAACCACCAACGCAAAGAAATCGAATGCCCTTACTTTATCCTGCATTCTAAAAAGAACCAATAGAACCAGAGGGAACCATGCTATTGAGGTGAGCTTTGTTACGTGACCAATAAACAAAAAGAGCATTATACCCGTGGAAAGTCCTGTAGAAAGTCCACCAAATAACGATATAAGTGTGTTTTTTGTAAGATAACGAATCAGGAAAAATGAGTTAATGGCAAGAAGAATAATGTAAAACGTCCATTTTACATATTCTTGTTCAAATGGCATGGAATAGACATCGCGAATTGCAGTAAATGCAACATAAATGAAGTTAAACCAAATATGGCCTACAGAAATAGAGTAGGAGGGCATTCCTCCAAAAATATAGGGATTCCACAACGGAATATCATCGCGGTCTTGCCCTAAAAAAGTAACATAGGAGTTAAAAGTTTGTATATCACCCGAAACAAAAGTTTTTCCGCCAAAAAGCAGTGGTGATAAATACGCTACAAAAACTGCAAAAATAAACGCTACACCAATCCACACTTGAATCGTGGGAGAAAGAACATCGTTTAAGTGAAACTTAACGAGTCCGCTCTCTTGCTTTTGCAATATTGATTTTTTTGATTCAGATTTTGTTACTTTAGCCATTGCTACTCCAAAAACTCAAATACTAAAAAGAAAACCGGCTACCTTCGGTAAAAAAAGTGCCGGTTTTAATATTCATACTTTCAAACGGATAAAACCTTTATTATCCGAGATCCTTAACAGGATATTCTTTATCATTCTGATTGTTGTGTACCATCATTTCGCCAAGAATTCCTGAGAGGAAAAATTGTACGCCTACAATCATAAGCAACACGCCCAATAATAGTAAAGGACGATTGCTCAGAGCAACATTATTGTATAACCATTCATACGATAGATAAGCGTTTACGCCGATACCGGTTGCAATGGAAATAGCACCCATAGTACCAAAAAGGTGCATAGGACGCTTTATATATCTGGTGATAAATGTTACTGTTAACAAATCAAAGAACCCTTTGAAGAAACGGCTGGTACCAAATTTGGTTTTGCCGTACTTACGGGGATGATGATGTACTGCTATTTCGCTAACCGAATAACCCGACCATTTGGCCAATACAGGAATAAATCTGTGTAATTCGCCGTAGAGTTTAATATTTTCAACAACGGGTTTTCTGTACGCCTTTAAGCCGCAATTAAAATCATGCAACTTCATACCGCTAAACACACTGGTTACCCAATTAAAAAAGCGTGATGAAACTACTTTAATAAACGGATCGTAGCGTTTTTTCTTCCATCCGGAAACTAAGAAGTAACCTTCGTCCAATTTTTTAACGAGATTTGGAATTTCGCGTGGGTCATCTTGCAAATCAGCATCCATAGTAATAACTACTTCGCCTTTTGCATTTTTGAATCCAACTTGAAGCGCTGCTGATTTTCCAAAATTCTTTTGCAAGCTTATGTAATGGTAGCGTTGGTCTTTGCGAGAAATTTCTTTCAAAACACCAAGCGAATTGTCGGTGCTGCCATCATCAACAAAAATAACTTCAAAATTCGGGTAGAACTCACTCATTACAGAACGGATGGTACTTGCGAGCGGCTTTAACGATTCTTCTTCGTTGTAAAGAGGAATCACAATAGATATCTTTTTAAAAGCCAATTTGGGTACATAACGCTCAGTTTTTTCGGACT
>CALKUG010000065.1 GCA_937996765.1 uncultured Ignavibacteria bacterium | reverse complement strand
TATGGTAATAACCTCCGCTCCTATTCATCGGATTCTTTTCTTGCATTACCGTTAGATATTTTGTCAACAAGATATCTAACTGTCTCTTACTCGAATCCGCAAGGAATATCAAGCGAGGGCAATCTTTCGCAATTTGCAATTGTGAGCCCTTACGATAATAATAATATCACAATAACTCCATCACGAACAACCCTAAACAATAAACCTGCGAATACCTCTTTTACCATCACATTGATGAAAGGTGAGGTTTATCAGGTACGTGGTCAGGCAGTAGATGGGTTGAACGGAGATCTTACCGGTTCGGTAATTCAGTCAGCTTTACCCGTGGCGGTATTTAGTGGACATTCTTGTGCATTTGTTCCGTTTAATGTTTATGCATGCGACATATTACTTGAACAACTTCCTCCTATCGATACTTGGGGCAAAAACTTTGTTGCTTCGCCACTAAAAGGTAGGCTGGGCGGAGACACATGGAGATTTATTGCTTCGAGAGATAGTACTGAGTTATTTCTTAACGATACACTTGCAGCGGTATTAAATTTTGGTTCGTTTTATGAGATCATTCTCACAAAAGAAACAAAAATAAACGCTACCAAACCCATATTGGTAATGCAGTACTCAAACGGAGATGACTTTGATGGTGGTATATCACAAAACGGCGATCCGTTTATGATGATGATTCCACCTGTTGAACAATTTATGAACAAATATACCTTTGCAACTCCTTCAACAGGGTTCTTATACAACTATGTTACCGTTAGTATATTATACAACCAACGCGGTAGTGTAGTACTTAACGATGTTGCGTTGCCCGAAAGTCTCTTTGTAAGAATCGGAGACTCAGAGTATGCCTCTGCCGGCGTTGAAGTAGATCCCGGAATTCACCGAATATACAGTAGCAACGGAACTCCATTTGGCATATACACCTATGGCTTTTCAAGTTACGATTCTTACGGTTATACAGGCGGTATGAGCTTGAACTTTATCAATCAAGGTACTGCACCAGTTATAACAAGAACAACAGAAACAGTAAATTTAAGTAATGTTTCTCAATTGGATAATCAACCAATAACTATTGCCGCAACCATAGTTAAAACCGAAAATCCTCCGGTTCAATCTGCTATGCTGTATTATAAGTCCGGAAATGATACACTTTTCAGTTCCATGCAAATGGCAAGTAACGGATCTACTTATAGTGCAACTATTCCTGCGAATAAAGTAAAAACACCCGGAGTGAATTATTACATCTATGCCACCGATGGTCAGCTTGTTGCAACCGACCCCAAAGTTAACCCGGTCGGTAATCCATACACAATAGCAGTGTTACCTAACAAACTACCTGTTATAATTCATACCCCTATTACCAGGGGAACACCCAATGTAAATATCCCCATTGAAGCTCAAGTCTATGACTCAACTTTGAGTATTGCTTCAGTAGATTTGTTGTACAGAATTCCTGGTGGAAACCCCGTATTCAATCTGATACCAATGAAAAATGACACTTTAACTAATAATTACAAAGGTGTTATTTCAGGTAATGTGGTAACTGAGCAAGGTATAGAATACTACATCAAGGCAACAGATAACTACAAAACCGTTTCAACACATGGTTCACCTGACAATCCGCATCAAATCTCGACCAAAGCCCCTGTAAATCCGGGCCAAACGATATTTAGCGGAATAGTACTGGTAAACGGATTTGTTGCTCCTGTTGGTACAGTAGTAGATGTTTTTGGCAGAGTTAGTAATAACAAAATTGGTTCTACTCTGGTTGTTCCTGAGCAAGAAGGAAAAAATTACTCGCTCTCAGTTAATCGTGGCGATGGCGGAGTTACGGATAATGACTCGCTCTATTTTGTAGTAACCCCACCGCAAGCACAACCAATGCCCGAAATGTTCAGAGGACCATTGGCTCCTGCAATCTTTATTGATGCATTCCCTGCAGCATTAGTTGATTACAATATTAAAGTGGCTCATTCTCCTGCTTTAGTGGCAATACCTTTGGTACAAGGCTACAATGCAGTATCATGGAACGTTAAGCCGAACAACGACTCAACACATGCCATTTTTGGTCAGCTGATGAAATCTAAAAAAGTTCAAGGCATACTTGGGTTTATCGAAGACCAAGGCAAGCAGTTCTTTACCTATTATATACCTGAGCTAGGGCAGTACAACCCTATGCTTACAACGGATTTTATTAAAGGTTACTTTGTAAAACTAAAAGCCGGAGTTACCCCTGATACTTTGTTTGTTTCAGGAATGCCGGTTAACAATTCTATTCCAATTCCGTTGAATGCAGGATATAATTTGGTTAGTAATTTGTTACAACGTAATGATATAACCACCCCTGGCGAAGCATTTCAAAGTATAGCCGGATACGGATTACAATCGGTATTTGACTATGTCAATAAAGGAACAGGCGTTCCCGGAAGTGAAATGTTTGAAGTATTTCCTCAAGGCGACATGAAAACTATGAAGCCAGGCAAAGGATACTTTGTTAAGATGGGCGTAGCCGGAACATTACACTATCCTGATATGTGGATTGGTACCCCACCCAATACGCAAATTGTAACCCCTGTTATGGCAGGAAAAGAATTTGGGTTCCCCGCAGCAATAATCGTATATACTACATCCTGTAAAGATGAGGCGGGCAACCTCATAGTTTCCGGTGCAGATGTAGTAGCATACGATTCACACAATAATATAATTTCTGCAGGTGTTTCGCAGGCAGATGGAGTATTCTCTTTGGCAATACCTGGCGATGATCCTCAAACAGTTGCAGACGAAGGAGCCGCAATTGGAGAAGTGATTCGTTTAAGTGTCAATGGTAGATTGCTTTCAAGTATAATTGTGTATTCTAACTTTGGTGATATCCTAGAAGTTGGTAGCGGAGTTGTTACCAATGAAACAGTATCAACTGTACCAACACAGTTTGCTCTTCATCAAAATTATCCGAATCCTTTTAATCCCGAAACTAAAATAAGTGTTGATGTCCCCGAAAGTAGCAAGTTAACTATTTCGATTTTCAATGCTTTGGGTGAAAAGGTGGGCGAAGTGTTTGATGGTGAATTGCAGGCAGGAAAACACTCCTTTATTTGGAGAGCCGCACCATCATTGGCTAACGGCATTTACTTCTGTAGATTAGAATCGAATCAGTTTAATGCAACTATTAAAATGATTCTTCTGAAGTAAGTATCATCCAAAAGTTCCAGGGAGAGGAGTTTACTCCTCTCCCATTTTTATTAAACAAATGGATGGGCTTGATATGAAACTCTATAAACGAATATTATTTTTTCTTTTCCTGTTGTTACTTGAGGTTCTGTTAATTGCTCAAGAGCGGCAAAGTATTTATCACGGTGATTTGGTTAAAACAGCGGCAATGAAAAATGTCCCTGTTACTCTTTTGTTGCAGTTGCCAAACTTTGCAACGTGCAGAACAGTATCTATTCCAATAAGCGATAGTTCATTTGCAGTAAGTGCTTTCCAATCTGATGGTTTTGCCCAGGATGCCAAAGTTCGATTTGCCGTTGCTTATGGTAGCGATACAGTGGTGGTGCGCCCTCTCGGCTTAACGCTTCTGTTTAATGGTACAACTTTGCCCATGCCACCTCCGCTTATAAATGTACGGCTCTTTCAAAACCAGAAACCAACTATTAAGTCGGTGCCAACCACAATAGCACAAGTAGGAACGGATTATCGATATACGATTGTTGTTTCTGATCCAGAGAATGATCCACTACAATTCAAGTTACTAACGGCACCCGCTTGGCTTAAAGTGGATTCATTGGGCTTGGTGCGTGGAGTTCCTTCTGATACCGGAAACTTTGCAATTGAAATAGAGGTTTCGGATGGATATCGTGGTTTAACAACCCAAAAATTTGTTTTGCGTAGTTATCCTCCAAATGATGTTGACCTAACAGATCGTGAAAAAACGTTTACACTAAATCAAAATTTCCCGAACCCGTTTAATCCCTCTACTACCATCACTTTTGAATTAAAAGAGAGTGCGGAGGTTATCTTATCGGTAGTTAACTCATTAGGTGAAGTGATTGCTTCAGAGAGATATGGAAAGCTTTCTCCAGGAGAGTACTCGGAGATGATTTCGTTAACACAGAGCTCAGGTGTGTATTACTATCGGTTGCTTCTTAGAACGGAAAGCGGAGAAGTTTATTCTAAAACTAAGTCGATGATGTTCATTAAGTAGAACATCGTCTCAAGTGATTTATGAGGTCAGCAGGGATATGCTGACCTCTTGCTATTTTAAAGGGCGGGAGTAAAAAAAAGATGAGTAATAGTTATATTTGTCGATATGAGAATTTCCGAAGACAAAATAGCAGAGGTAAAATCAGTTGCCAACATCCTGAATGTTGTTGAGCGATATGTTGCCTTAAAAAAAACAGGGAAAAACTATAAAGGATGCTGTCCTTTTCACTCCGAGAAAACCCCTTCGTTTGTTGTAAGTCCCGATAAACAGATGTATCATTGTTTTGGCTGCCATGCCGGAGGTGATAGCATTAAGTTTATGATGGAATATCACAAACTTACTTATGTTGAGGCTATACAGCAGCTGGCTGATGAGTACGGCGTTGTATTAGAAACAGAAGATTCGCCCAAAGATGGTAAACAAAATGAGCAAGAGGCAGCATTTGATATGATGCGAGCTGTTGCAAAGTATTACCACGAAGTGCTTAACTCACCCGACAAAGGTAAACCGGGGTTAACATATTTTATGAATCGCGAATTAGGGATTAAATCACTTCGCTCTTTTGGTTTGGGGTATTCGCAACCCGAGTGGCAGGCACTTACCGATTACCTTTCTAAGAATGGCTATGATTTGGTTTTGGCCGAAAAGCTGGGGCTTATAGGCAGCAAAAACAACCGATACTACGATAAGTTAAGGGGTAGGGTTATTTTCCCCATATTCTCGCACTCGGGGCGTGTAATTGCTATTGCAGGAAGAAAGCTTGATGGTACGGAGGATGAGGGTCCAAAATACATTAACTCTCCTGAATCAGTTATTTACCATAAGGGAAAAGTGCTGTATGGACTCTCACATGCCAAAGATGAAATACGCCAAAAAGATTACGTAGTGCTTGTGGAGGGATATTTAGATGTAATAACCCTTAATCAAGCCGGCATTAAAAACGTGGTTGCTGTGTCGGGAACCGCCTTAACAGATGAGCAAGTGCTATTATTGGCTCGGTATACGCGTAACGTTTACCTTATTTTTGATTCAGATAATGCCGGAGTTAAAGCCTCATTACGCAGTATTGAAATCCTGCTACGTAAAGGAGTTTCTATAAAAGTTGTTGAGCTTCCTGCGAGTGAGGATCCTGATAGTTTTGTTCGTAAGCATGGTGCCGAAGCATTTTACAACAAACTCGAAACAGCACAAGGGTTTTTGGAATATCAGACAGGTTACTATCAAAAAACCGGAAAACTTACTGACCCCGAAGGTAGTGCCGAGGTTATCCGCGAGTTAGTGAAACTTATTGCCCTTATTGAGGATAATATTAAACAACAGCTCTATATGCGGCAATTATCCGATAAGTTTAAAATTCGTTATGAGATTCTTGAAGGCGAGTTACTTAAAATTCGTCCTGCAAAAGCTCTCCCGAGTCCTAAGCCGCAAGCAGTACAAAAGTTAAATAACGCTGCCGCGGAGATTCAAATAATTAAGATACCTGAACACGAGTACTTAAATGAAATGGCTTTGATACGCCTACTCTATTCAGGTGAGAGAGAGCCAATCGAATTTATTCTATTGCATGTGCGAGCTGAAGAGTTTCTTGATCCGGACGCCTCTAAGCTATTTGAATTGATGCACTATAGTTTTAACAATACATTGGATTTTACTCCCGATGCAATTCTTGAAAAACTTGGGGATGAAGAATTGCTCAATAGGGTGCGACCTCTTATCATGGCAAATTATTTTCCCAGCGAGAATGTTAAAAAATTCTCTGATTCGGAATTAATAAAAATGATGAGAATAGAAACCATCGAAACGGTTAAGAAATTTAAGTTGCAAAAGCTTCGCGAGGAGCGTAAAATGATTGTGCGAGATGTAGTAGAATCAGAACGAAGCGGCCAAAACCCTGTGCATCTCATGCAAGAGATTATTTCTATTGACACGGAAATCCGTAGAATAGAAAAAGAGTATAAAGAGATGCTTAATTAAAAACCCCTGCCCATTTTTAAATGGGCAGGGGCTAAGTTTCAAGAAATCAATGGGAATTATTTTCTTATTATGGCCAATAATTCTTCTGTTTTTGATTTCATCAATTCAGCATCGTGTCGCGTCTCAACGTTTAAGCGA
This sequence comes from uncultured Ignavibacteria bacterium, assembly GCA_937996765.1. Taxonomy (GTDB): domain Bacteria; phylum Bacteroidota; class Ignavibacteria; order Ignavibacteriales; family Ignavibacteriaceae; genus CALKUG01. Next base: position 17,107 of record CALKUG010000065.1, on the reverse strand, counting down.
AGGATGGGCTCGGTATTGCTCATTCTTAAATTAAACCTCCAGGTTGGATATTCGATACTAATACCATCGGTATAGTCTTTTACGCCATCCGAATACAAAGATTCTATCTCTTTGATCTTTGCAGCAGGGTCGGCGATAGTGCTGTTAATTTCACCTGAGCAAGGGTAGTTACTCATCATTTCACCAACAAGTTCAGAGAACTTTTTGTTTTCTTCTGACATCAATTGAAGCACCAATAAAAACGGAATAACACCGCTATCACTGTATGCATTGTCACGGAAATAGTGATGAGCAGACATTTCACCACCATATACAGCATTTACTTCACGCATTTTTTCTTTGATAAACGCATGTCCGCTTTTGGATTGTACTGCGATACCGTTATTGGCTTTAGCAATTTCGAGAGTATTCCATGTTAAGCGGGGGTCGTGAATAATTTTGCCTTCAGGGTTCGTTTTAAGAATTGATTTAGCAAGCAAACCTACTACATAATACCCTTCGATAAACAAGCCGTTTTCATCGAAGAAAAAGCATCTATCGTAATCGCCATCCCACGCAACTCCAAGTGCGGCTTTATTTTCGATAACTGCATTGGCGGTAGGAATGCGATTCTCTTCTATCATTGGATTAGGGACACCGTTGGGGAAAGTGCTATCCGGCTCGTTGAATAATTTAATCATAGTAATAGGGAGTACACCTTCAAGTCGGTCGAGTATAGGACCAACGCAACCGTTACCTGCGTTTACTACAACTTTAAGGGGTTTTACTTTTGTTTTGTCGTAAAACTTATCGAGGTTGGTTAAAAACTCTTCTGTTATATTACGTTCAGTAACAGAACCGGGAGTTTCAGCAAGAGCATCAAGCTTGTTTTCGGTTATGAGTTCTTCCATAACATTGAGCCCTGAGTCGTAGCTAATAGGAACGGAGTATTTTTTGACGAACTTCATACCGTTATACTCAGGGGGGTTATGGCTTGCAGTAATCATAATACCGCCATCAGTTTCTAAGAAACTTGTACCAAAATAAATCATTTCGGTGCCGCACAGTCCTATTGTTATAACATCTACACCGCTTTCAGTGAGACCCTTAACAAGAGCGTCGTGTATAGCAACTGATGAAGAACGTATATCGTAACCAACTACTACGCTCTTGCATTGCAAGTGAGTTTTAAATGCTCGGCCTATATTGTATGCCAATTCCACATTAAGCTCCGAAGGAACCTTTCCTCGGATATCATAAGCTTTAAAGCAAGCTAACTTGCTCATTTCGTCCTCCATTCATCAAATAATTATTAAACAATATTTAAAACTGAGTAAAAGTGATTTGCTTAGCGAATTTCCAAAAGTATATCACCTTTAGCTACTGATTGCCCAACCGTAACATTAACGGTTTTTACAACTCCATTAATGGGGGCTTTAATTTTATTATTCATTTTCATCGCTTCGAGTGTAAGAACCGTGTCACCGGCAGAAACAGAACTTCCTACCTGAACCGCAAGCGATGTTATTGTACCGGGAATAATTGCTACAATTCTTCCTGGGACCTTTGGTGCATATTTTTTACGACGATTATAACAACGTGTAACACCGGTTTCGTAATTAGTATCGTCGATACGAAGTTTAAAGTTATAATTTTCCATTAGAATGGTGGAACTCCATGTTTTTTAGAAGGGCGTGCTTCGGATTTATTTTTCGTAATTTTTAATGCATGTATAAGTGTTCTACGAGTATCTTGTGGGTTTATAACAGCATCAACATGCCCATTGGCTGCGGCTATATAAGGATTTGCAAACTTATCTGTATATTCTTTTACTTTCTCTTTGCGTGTAGTTTCAGGGTCATCTGAAGCTGCAATCTCAGATTTGAAGATAATATTTGCTGCTCCTTCAGGTCCCATAACTGCAATCTCAGCAGTTGGCCAAGCATATACAAAATCTGCTCCTAAGTGTTTTGAACACATTGCAATATATCCGCCACCGTAAGCCTTACGTAAAATAACGGTAAGTTTTGGAACGGTTGCTTCGCTGTAAGAATAAAGAAGTTTAGCCCCGTGTCTAATAACACCGGCGTGTTCTTGGTCTATGCCCGGTAAATAGCCGGGTAAATCTACCAAGGTTACCAAGGGGATATTAAACGAATCGCAGAATCGTATAAATCGAGCTGCTTTGTCAGAAGAATCAACATCCAATACACCTGCAAGCACAGCAGGTTGATTACCAATAATACCAACGGTTTTACCATCAACACGAGCAAAGCCAATTACTATATTAGCTGCCCAATTTTCTTGAATCTCAAGAAAATCTGAGTCGTCGGCAAAAGCCTTAATAACATCTCTAATGTCATAAGGTTTTCGAGGGTCGTTAGGGATAATTCTATCAATCTCTAAACGTGTTTTAGGTAAACGCGAAGATGCGAGTTCCGGTGGTTCGTTATTATTTTGAGGAAGAAAGGAAAGTAATCGTTTTATTTGCTCAAAGCATTCTACTTCACTATCAGCAAAGAAATGAGCATTTCCGGTTACTTCGGTATGTACACGGGCTCCACCAAGGTCTTCTTTACTAATCTCTTCGCCGAGAACGGTTTTAATAACATCGGGGCCGGTGATAAACATATTGGAAATTTTATCAACCACAAAAACGTAATCGGTTAGAGCCGGCGAGTAAACTGCACCACCTGCGCAAGGACCAAGGATAACAGAGAGTTGTGGTATTATTCCGGATGAAAGTGTGTTCCTGTAAAAGATCTCGCCATAACCGGCTAATGAATTTACGCCCTCTTGAATTCTGGCTCCGCCGGAATCATTGATTCCAATGATCGGAATACCGCAACGAATTGCATGGTCCATAATTTTGGTAATTTTACGTGCGTGAGCTAATCCTAAGGAGCCTCCAGCAACGGTAAAATCTTGAGCATATATTGCTACGGGCTTGCCATTTATGGTTCCGGTTCCGGTGATAACACCATCGGCGGGGAGCATTTTTTTCTCCATACCAAAATCGACTGATTTATGCTCAACGAATAAGTCAGTTTCGTAAAATGACTCATCGTCAAGTAGATAGTTTATGCGATCCCGAGCGGTAAGCTTACCGGCAGCAAGTTGCTTTTGAACGGCTTTTTCACCACCGTGTGCAGCAACCTTATCTTTGCGCTTAAAGAATTCGGAAAGTTTGTTCAGTATAGACATAGTAGCTCTCTGTTAGTTAATTACTTATTAAACATTGATGCCGCTTTTTGCGGTAGATAATCCATATGGAAATGGAAATTTGGGAATAAACGTGGTAAACGAATTAAATTATATACCATCACACCGATGGAAATTCTATCTAACCACGATGACATTGGCCAGCCAACATGAATATGAACCTCTTTACTCTCACCCAAATCGTATCGGATAGATTCGAGTATGCCGTAAATCATTTCATAGAGACTCCTTCTGCCTGAAATAGAAAGCCAAAAATGATTTTTTAAATCAATATCAGGCCTATCCGTTCTTGGTAAGAAGAAGCTTATATAAACTGAATTATCACGAGGATTAAGAAGTTCGGGACTATTTGAACGAACTAAATATAAATGCACTTCTTTGTCGGGGATATCCGACAAAGCAATTATAACATCTAATGGTGTATCAGATTGTTTCCAAATTTTATCTTCAGGCGGACGTTTTTTCGCGATGTAAAGTCCTGCGGCAATAAAGAAAAGTGTTACCAAAGCCCACAATACCGTTCCATCTAAACGATGTGCAATGATATATCCAAATACACTTACAAGTAAAATGAATATAAGCAAAGAACCTGTTCGTGAGGTTTTATATTCTATTTTTGCAGAACCGGAGCGATAACGGTAGATAAGTAACGAAAGAGTGTTAATTGCAAAACTGGCAACCAATCCAACAGCGTACATTTCAGCAAGCACAGCTTGCGAACCCATTGTTAAAAATATGATGGCTGTATAAAAAATGCCGTTAAGTACATGGATACGATAGAGTGAGTGTTGACGGTTAACCGCTACAAGCCAGTTAAAGTGGTATCTCTCTGCAATTTTTTCTATCAATTCGCCTGATGCAACCATTGCAGTATTTACCGCCATAATCAATGTAAAACCGGCAAGTACAGAAACGGTAATTCCAAACCAACTTCCGTTAAATAACATTGCTACAGTAGGTATTAAATCGTATTCGTGGTGTTCATATTGCTCTACAGGAAGTGCAGAGAGTGCAAAAAACACAACTAAAGGAGTAACTATGCCCACTGTGTATGCAAGGAAATTGTAGGCGCGGTGAATTGCTTTCCAATTTTTTACTAACGATGCGGTTTGTAATACAGATTCTATTCCGGAGTATGCGAGAATACAACTACCTATACCAATAACCAAATTAGAGTATATTGTCATTGGGTTACCTTGTGTTAGGTCAGTTGAAAATCCTTGCCATGCGGTCGTGAGGTTTTCAATATTTGTGTCGTTAAAGTTTAACACACCGCCCAACAAGAAGTTCAGTAAAACAAAGGCTGCGAAAATAAAAATAATGTAAGTAAATTTTGCATTCTCTTTGATACCGAGAATATTGATTCCCGTAATGATCCAGATGATTACTAAGTACAACACAAATTTTACGGAATTAGAAATATCAACAAAAGCTAAGCCGTTATTAACAGCACTAACAGTGGAAATTGTTGCGGTTAGTACATAGGTAACCATAATCGAAGAAATGGCAACAAACGACATTGTAGGGCCAAATACGATGTAGGCAAATGAATAAACCCCACCGCCTTTAATTCCATTTGCCTCAAGTATGTGAGCAATTTCGGTCATTCGAGTTGAAAGAAATCGCACAATAACAGAGGTAAGGGCGATGTAAAAAACAGCTTTTAAACCTATAAAACGGTAAGCTTCAATAGGGGCATAGTAAATACTTGTCACTTCGTCCATAAGGGTAAGTATGCCAACCGCTAACCAAGTCAGCCACCAGCGACCACCCTCAAAAAAACTAAGAAGATTTTTCTTTCGGGCTAAAAAAACAAAAAGGGCTATTATGCCAAGATTTAAAATCCAGTAAAAAATACTATCGGGTATGCCAAACATTCGTAATAAAATATCCTGAGTTAATATTAACTTCGAAATTTAGCACTTTAATTGTACATTACACAATTAAAATCAAATTATACAGAATGTTACAACAACTAAATTATTGAATATGAAACCAAGAAGATCCATACTTTCCGTTCCCGGACATATAGAAAAAATGCACCACAAAGCTGTAGCGAGTGATGTTGATGTAATAATGTTTGATTTGGAGGACAGCGTACCTGTTTCCGAAAAACATATTGCACGTGAAAAAGTAATGCAATCACTATCTTCTCTCGAATTTGGCAGCAAGACGGTTACCGTTCGAGTTAACGGTGTAGATACACCTTTTTGTTACCAGGATATTATTGCTGTAGCATCATTGACCGAAGGTGGTATCGACTCTCTGGTACTTCCCAAAATAAATAATGCAGCGGAAGTCCATTTTGCCGATATACTGCTCAACCAGGTAGAGGCATCGGCAGAGAATAAAAACACAATAGGGCTTGAGGCCTCAATTGAAAGTGCAGAAGGACTGAATGAAGTTTCATCCATTGCTGCGGCAAGCACTCGGTTAAAAACGTTAGTTTTTGGAATTGCCGATTATTCAAGTTCTATCGGTGCACGTCTCGTTTCGATTAGTGGGCACGGAGAAAACGAGGAAGAAATTTATCCCGGACATCGTTGGCATTTTGTACACAGTAGAATGGTTATGGCCGCAAAGGCTAATGGTTTGATGGTTATTGATGCTCCATACGGAAATTTCAAGGATGACGAGGGATTAACTAAATCTGCGGGTATGGCTGCTGCATTGGGTTTTGATGGAAAATGGGCTATTCATCCCAATCAGATTCCGGTTATCAATAAGGTCTTTTCACCATCCACTGAAGAAATTGAGAGAGCACTTACAATTATTAATGCCCTAAATGCAGCTGCATTGGTGGGAAAGGGAGCAGTTACCATTGAGGGTAGAATGGTTGATAGAGCCACAGTTCGGCTTGCACAAAAGACTTACGATACGGCTAAGTTTTTAAGACTTGTTTAATGAATGGGGGGATATTGGCAGTATAAACCAAAAAGTTGATCCTTTGCCGGGTTTACTGAATACATCTATCTCACCATTATTTTTTTCGATTAATTCTTTACAAAGAATAAGTCCAAGCCCGGTTCCTTGTTCGTTGTTTGTACCCGAAGTTGAAATAAATCGATCTTGCCTAAATAGTGAACTCTGTACATCGGGATCCATGCCAATGCCGCTATCCTCAATACTAATTTTTAATGTGTTTTGTTGAACTTCGGAATTGAAACGTATAACCCCCTCTTTGTTTGTAAACTTAATGGCATTACTCAACAAGTTCCTGAGAACTGCTCCTACCATATTCTGATCAGCGTAAATAAAGGGATTGCTTTGTGTGTCGTTGAGTATAGTAATTCTTTTAAGCTCTGCTTGCTGTTTGTGTATGTACATAACCTTATCAACAAGAGATTGGATGCTGAAATGGGTAGGGAGTATATCAAATCCTTCAATTTGAATGCGCGACCATTGTAATAGGTTCTCAATAAGATTAAAAACACTTTTTGCATTGGTGTATATTTTATTGAGATACTCTTTTAATTTATCTTCGGGGATATTTTCGAATGAATTCACCATTATATTGAGCAAACTCAGTAAGGAAGTAAAAGGGCTTCGTAAATCGTGAGCAATAAGTGAGAAGAGCTTGTCCTTAGCTACATTTAACTTCTTGAGTTCAGCTGCGGTTACACGCAACTCCTCCTCAATGGCTTTACGTTCGGATATTTCCTGAGTAAGTTCACGATTAACACCCTCAAGTTCTTCTGTTCTTTCTTGAACTCTTTTCTCAAGCGATTTATTCAAACGAAGAACTTCATCCTCTGCCTTTTTTAATTGCGAAATATCAGAAATTGCAATTCTGAATTCCGTGAGTCGATTGGAATAACTTCCAGAATCTGCAATGCCTTCAAGATGGCAATAAATATTTTCACCACTACGCCTTTTTAAACGCAGAGCGATGGTGCGAGGGGTATGTGCCGTAATAAGCAAAGAAAAAAACTGTAGATACAGTCCTCTATCTTCCGGTGCTACAAATATGGTTAAGTATTTAAACCGTCTTATCTCTTCTTTGTTGTAGCCCAATAGTTGAACAGCAGTTTGGTTGACTTCAACAATTTGTCCATGGATATTAATAATGAGATAACCGATTGGTGAGTTATCGTAAATATCTTGGTATTTTGTGTAAAGTCGGTCAATTTCGAGTTTAGAAGCAACAAGTTCTTCGTTCTGAACGCGAAGTTCTTCTTGGTGGGATTCCAGGTCTTGAATAATGGCAACAATATCTTTGGGCTGAAGCTGAGAGAGGTCATGCATATGACCATGCTCTAAATCTTTTTGCCCAGCAGATTTAAAATTAAAGTTGGTTAATTTAGCAAACAAATGCCTAAGCATTTGTAGCTCGTAGTTTTCTTCTTCCGTATGAGAGCCCAAGTCCAAAACCTATTTCTGATTACACAAAAGTTACAAAGAGAATTTTACAAATTCAAATTCCGAGCAAAATTATTCGGCGCTTGAACTAACAACCTTTAGCCCGATAATTCCTACTAAAATAAATCCTATGAATAAAAGTCGAAGAGGATCCGTTGATTCTTTGAATAACCAAATACTAAGTAGGGCGGTTCCGGCCGCACCTATTCCCGTCCAAACAGCATATGCTGTGCCCACAGGTATAAATTTAATTGAAATAGAAAGTAGGTACATACTTACAATCATTGCTGCTATTGTTAAAACTGATGGAAATATTTTTGTAAAACCATCGGTATATTTTATGCCAATTGCCCATGCAATTTCAAATAGACCAGCTATTAGTAGCAATAACCATTTCATTTTTATCCTAACTTTATTTATTTTTATGCAAAACGAAATGTAAATAGGTATGGAAGACAAAGCAATATTTCTTTTGCTCTCTTTTTTGATAGCACTACTTTTGGGTGTGGTTGCCTATCAATTTTTTGTTATCAGGCGAATTAAAAAAACAATTCAATTGCTGCAAGGAAATCCTGACCAGAGCAATGAGTCCATTAGCAGCAATACCGAATCTGGTTCGCAACCTAAAAACAAACTGAATAAGCGTCCACAATTAGAACGGGTAACCATTGGCGAGGTAAGTACCATAAAACCCCCAATTTATGTAAACAGTGAAGATAAAGAGAGCGTTGAGGCTTTTTATTACGATGACGTAAGAACCACTTACAATGAACCAAAAGAAGTTAATGCAATTGTAGAGGAGAGTCAATTAGTACCCGAAATATCTGAAAAAGGCCATAAACTTACCCGTTCAAGACTAATTCTACTTTTTGCTTATATGATTGCAGGACTTTCATTATTTGTGAGTATTTTTTACTTGATGGCTGCTTACTTAGCGGCAAAAGGTTAAGCTACAAATTTCGGGTGGCTAAATCCTGATATTCTCTTTATTGTTGCACAAACAAAAAAAAAGTTAATTATGAATAACTACAGGATTATCGAAGAAACACTCAATCTATTAGACTCCTCTTCACATGAAGGATTTTCTTTGGAAAAAATAGCAACTGCAGTTGCTATGCACCCCGACGATTTATCTCGATTATTTAAAAAGTTAACCGGTATATCACCCCAACGGTATTTTAACTACTCGCGCCTTACTCTGATAAAAAAAGTAGTTGATATGGGAGAGTCGCTTCTGGATGTTTCGGTAAAATATAATATAAGTTCTGAGAGTCGTATATACGACCTTTTTGTTAACTACGAAGCCATGACACCTGGAGAGTTTAAGAAAGGTGGAGATGGAATTACTATGAACTATGGAATATATGAGGGAATTTTAGGAAAGACATTTATTCTTACCTCAAAGCGAGGAATTACAGGAATTGCATTTGGCGAAAGTGAGAAGGAATTTCTGGATGATTATAGAGCGCGATATCCTTATGCGGAATTCAAAAGAAATGATGAGATAAACGATTTAGTATATAAAGAGTTGATCAATGCCATTGAAGGAAAAAAAGTAGAATCTAAGCTATTACTCATTGGTACTAATTTTCAGATAAAAGTGTGGGAGGCACTGCTTACTATACCAAGAGGCAACGTTACTACATACGCAGCTCTTGCAAATAGAATAGGCTCAAAAGGATATAGGGCGGTGGGAACAGCGATTGGAAGGAACCCCATTAGTTACTTTATTCCTTGCCATAGAGTTATACAAGGAAAAGGATTGGTTGGGGGATACCATTGGGGCAGTGCAAGAAAAAAAGTGTTACTTGCAAATGAACTGACATAATATTCCTTGTAAATTAACTTAAAAATGCTACATTTGGATGAACCTTAATCGTATGAGAAATAATGACTGATAGATTTGACCTCTCCGAATCAGACTCCGCTGAAGAATTACGAACAGCACTGCGGGACTTAAATTCCGAGAATAAAATTCTGCGCTCAAAGTTAAAAGAATTAACAGATTCTCATCCTATTCTTCCTCTCGTTGAAAATTTGTCGCATCAACAAGCCCTTGTGCGATTATATCAACTTCTTTCTAAATCTCAAGACTCTTTTTATAAATCATTTACAGAAATAACTTTACAAGTACTTTCAGTATCTCGTGTAAGCATTTGGTTTTTACGAAATGACGGCAAAGAACTCGAGTGTATTACACTGTTTAATAGAGCAGAGTTGAAGCATAGCTCGGGTATGGTCATCAACAGAACCAACGTACCCTCTTATTTTAATGCTCTCTATCAGAGTGTTGTGCTTAAATGTGATTGCACATTCACTTCACCTCATCTGATTGACTTAAAAGATGATTATTTAATACCTTATGATATTCAAGCACTATTAGATATTCCCTTGTTCGACAATGGTGATCTGTTGGGTGTTGTCTGTTTTGAGCAGCAAGGAAGCAAAAGGGAATGGCTTGAATATGAAATAGAATTTGCTGAACAAGCCGCACAGTTAGTTGAATTGGTTTATCTGAAAGAAAAAGATAAACAAAACCAATTACTTCAAAATCGTTTTGCTCACTTATTGAAAACTGCTACAAGAATTACATCTGAGTTACTTTTAATTGATGACTTCAGGGAGTGCATCAATCAAGTGCTTTACGATTTAAGAATGCTAACGGGTTCAGATGGAGTTGGCTTATTTGAACCTTCTGCAGATCCAAATGCACCGGACGTTCTCTATTATACAACGTCAAGTACAATTGCAGATAAAACGACTGAATTCCTTTCTACAAGCTATTTAAGCATGTTTAAACTGCAAAGTGTTATTGGTAATGCGTTTTTTGAATTTACAGATCAAGATGCAATTAATGCAGGCGAAGGATTATTTACTTCACCGCAGAAATCAGTTTCGGCTAGCCTTATGTATAGAGAATCCTCTATAACTGGTGTGATAATCTTTGCTAACAAATCTCAAAATAAAGTGTGGATAGAAGAAGAAAAAGAAATAGTGGGAATTATTTCTCGAGCTATAGCTGGTGCGATAGAAAGAGAAAATGCATTCAGAAAGATTTCAGAATCGAAAGATGAGGCAGATCGCGCAAATCTTTCGAAAAGTGAGTTCCTTGCCAACATGAGCCACGAAATTCGTACACCCCTCAATGCGATATTGGGTTTTTCGGAATTGTTACTCACAAAAATAAATGATGCACTGCTCCTCGGGTATCTTAATGCAATACACAGCTCAGGTAAGAACTTACTATCGTTAATAAACGATATTTTGGATATGGCTAAAATAGAGGCGGGCAGATTTGAACTTAAATCCAACGAAACAGATATTCGTGTTCTTGTAGGCGATACTGTAAAGCTGTTTAATGATACCGCCCAACAAAAGAATGTTCAATTAAAACAAGAATATCACGGCGATGAACAAGTGAACGTTGTTATCGATGATATACGATTCCGACAGATACTTTTTAATATAGTAGGTAACGCAGTAAAATTCACTGAAGCCGGTTACGTAAATGTTATCATAAACATCAGTCAGATTACAGAAAAACTTTCTCCGGTACAACTTATAATAGAAGTTGAAGACACGGGAATTGGAATACCGGTTGAGCAACAACAGATAATATTTGAATCTTTTAGGCAAACCACAGGAAGTGCTACACGAAAATATGGGGGAACAGGGCTTGGTCTTGCACTTACCAAAAAGCTAATTGAGCGAATGAATGGCGAGTTAGCGTTAAAATCAATCCCTGGCAAAGGTACATTGATTAGTATTATTTTCCCTGAAGTTCCTGCTGTTATAAAAGCTTCAGCAGCTGCGAAACAATCGTTAGAGACGTTTGGCGAGAGTAAAAAAAGAGTACTAATAGCTGATGATGTAAAGTATAACAGGGTATTGTTACGTTTAACTCTTGAGAAACTTAAAGTTGAGGTTTTTGAGGCTGAAAGTGGTTCGGAGGTTCTCGAACTTGTTGAACAAGTTAAACCCCATTTGTTATTAATTGATATACATTTGGGTGATATGGATGGGTTTGAGGTGGTAGAAAAATTAAAGAAAAAAGATTCAACCAAAAACATACCTCTTTTAGCTTTTACCGCTTCTTCGTTGGAATCTGATGAAGTGCGGATTATGCAAACTTTTGATGATATGATTGCAAAACCCGTAGATAGAAAAAATCTCATTGAGAAACTTTCAAAATATCTATCTTTACCAAATTTGACCGACACAAAAAAAGAGCAGTCCGGCAAAAGTAAAAAAGAGGAAACAATTTCTGAGGGCAAAAATCCCGAATTAGCCGTAATTCTCGAAACTAAGTTATTGGTTAGATGGAGGGAGCTATCTGAAGTACCAAGTCTTACTGATGCAGAGGAGTTTGCAGTGGAACTTGAAACAATAGCACTTCAGTTTGGAAATCGCTACTTCGCCGAAGTCTCAAAACAGCTCTTGCAAGCAGTTGGTAAGTTTGATATTGGCAGCATAAAAAACACACTTAAAGATTTTGACAAGAGAATAAACGAATTAAAATAAATTTATATCTATTTTTTTTTATTTTGTAGTACACATTTGGAAAATAACAGAAAAAACGCCCATGAAACAAGTATTGGTTATAGACGACAGTGAAGAATTTAGATTAATTCTCAATAAATTTTTAAAAGCAAAATTTAACTGCGATGTGCTATTGGCTGAGAATGGCAATGTTGGATTAGAACTATTGAAAAGATTTGAACCAAATCTGATTTTGTTAGATATCGATATGCCCGTTATGAATGGCATTGAGTTCTTAACAAAGTTACGTTCTACGCCCGAGAGAAGTGCTATTCCGGTTATTATGATGACCGCTTCGAAAGATAGAACGCATGTAGAATCATCCTTACACTTGGGAATCACCGACTATATTCTTAAACCGTTTAATGTAAATACTACTTACGAAAAAGTTCTTAAAGTGTTAAGATAAGCAGCTGAACCATGGCTGTAACCCCTTCTGAATGCCGAATTCTTATTGTAGATGATAACCTGATGAATATTCAGGTTGTGGGGGAAATGTTGCGTGGTAAGGGGTATAAAATTGAAGTGGCACTTAACGGTTACGAAGCTTTACAGGTTGCTGAGAAAAAACGTCCTGACTTAATTCTCCTCGATATTATGATGCCCGGCATGGATGGCTACGAGGTTTGTGATAAACTTAAAGCTGCTCCAAGCACGCAAGAAATCCCTATTATTTTTCTTACTGCAAAAGCTGAAACTGAAGATATTGTAAAAGGATTTAGAGTTGGTGGTGTTGACTATATTGTTAAGCCTTTTAAAAAAGAAGAAGTGTTTGTCCGCATCGACAATCAACTTGAGTTAAAAAAAGCCAAAGATACCATTGCTCAACAAAACATTGAACTTACAGAAGCAAATTCCACCAAAGATAAATTTATTTCCATAATTTCCCACGACTTACGCAACCCAACCAGCAATCTGCTTAGCTTAAGTAGTATGCTTGCAGACTCATACGACTCCTACTCTGAGGAAGAACGCAAAGAATATGTTATGGCACTTGAGAGATCCAGCCAAAAGGTTTATGATTTGCTTGAGAATTTGCTTTCTTGGGCAGTGAGTAAAGGAGGGAAAATAGAGTGCACACCTCGTGGAATTCCTGTGCAAGGGCTATTGGAAGAGAACGTTGGGCTTGTTGTAGGACAAGCTAAGGTTAAAGGTGTTAACGTTTATAATAAGTACGTTGGATCGATAGAAGTTTTTGCCGATCATAATTTGGCGCATACTATCGTTAGAAATTTATTAACTAATGCCGTTAAGTTTACGCCTGCAGGTGGTGAGGTTTTTACACAAGCATCTCAAACTGATTCTATGATTGAAATTTCTGTTACAGATACCGGGGTGGGTATGAATGATGATGATATACAAAAGCTTTTCAGGATAGATGTTAAAAATTCATCTATCGGACAGTCAATGGATAAAGGTACGGGCTTGGGGCTCATACTTTGTAAAGAATTTGTTGAACTTCAAGGTGGTTCTATAGCAGTGCAAAGCACCCCAGGTAAAGGCACTACCTTTAGTATAAAACTACCCGCACACACCCATTAAACTAAAAAACTAAATTCCACTTTTTCTTGTACAGGTTTTCCAAAGCCTCAGCTTTTATAATATTTGAACCGTGAGTTCGCACCATGTTTAACAGTGCTGCTGCCGTTGCCCGCGAGGGTGTAAATGTTTTTCGGTATTCCTCACGAACTATAGTTCCCGGTAGTTCTCTTAAATCAACTGACTGTTCTAAAAATATTACCGTCTGATTGTTTACTTTGTCTAACATCCCTTGAGCTTCAAGTTCGTCAGCTCCTGCTTGAGATGTAATAAAGATATAATCCGGAATATCCACGCCAGTAAAATAAATCTCATCGGGACTTACAATAACTTCCGAAATCGAGAAACCACTGCCTTGTGTAACAGGATTATCATTTTTTTGTGTGGTAAAAAGTCCCGACATGGTACCTACCTCGCAAAGCGCTGCTGCAACTGATTGTACGCGCTCACCTGCACTTCCGGCAAAAATAAACTTTTTAGAAGAAGCTAAGTTCGTATTCGAAATTTGTTCAAGTGCGCGGAAAGCAACTCGCTCATTATTCTGATTACCTATAAACGATTTGTAAGTTGTTGCAAAGTCGGGTTTTCTTTTATCTTGAATAACTCCAACAGAAAGCCCTTGGTCAACTGCTATTTCGGAGAGTGCGTTTCCTTTCATATTATTTTTTTTAACAGCATGTTCTGTACACATCTCTAAAATTTCGATAAGTGAAAAACCTTTTTTATTAATCTCTTCCGAAAGAACCAAATCTAAATTGGGGTTTGATGTAGTTGTACGTATCACGCTCTGTGCCCCGGCTGCGGCAATAGTACCGCATAAATCTAACGGAGGAATAAACGAACCGAGGGGAGAAGTTTGTGTTACAAAATCGAGTGGTGTGAGCGAGGATTGTTGCCCACCGGTCATTCCAAACAGAAAATTATTTGCAACTATAACTGTTAAATCCACATTAATAAGAGCAGTATGTACAAGATGAAGCAGCCCAATCATAGAACCCCCATCACCAAGCAGCACAATGGTTTTTAATTGGTTCGATTTTAGAATTGCGTCAGCCATAGCTATTCCGGCTGCAAACGCAGTTGAGCGTCCATGGGTGGTATGTACAGTATGAACATTGGGGAAAAGTGCATCCGAAAGACCAATACATCCAATATCGGTAACCAATAATACATCGCCAGGATTGAGGTTGAGTTTTACCAGTGCCGAATCGAGTTTTCGGAGTATTACCGAGTGACCGCAACCTTTACAAAAAGGCAGGGCTTGTGTGTGGTCTAAAAACTGGCAACTGCTATTCATTGTGTCCTCCTACTGCATCAACTATTTCAGATGGTGTTATAAGCCTACCAATTACATTTATGGGAGTAATTTTTTTCTCAAAAAACAAATGGTTTATGAGCCGTCTGTATTGACCTTGCATATTTTCTTCGGGGATAATAACATTGGAGACTTTTGATGTAGCAGTAACTATTACGTCTTCAGGAATTGGGAAGAGAGAGTGTATTACCAAAAGCGATACCGCAAAGTTTTGAGCACGCAAAGTCCTCACGGCTTCTTTTGCTGTTCGCGCCGTAATGCCATAAGCAATTATGAGATGCTCTGCATTTTCCTGCTCATCGAGGAAATACTCTTTCATGAGTTCTTTATTAAAAGTGATTTTATCCTCGAGATGCCTGAGTAGGTACATAGTTTCCGGGTCATTTTTTTTAAGTTCGCCACTCATATTATGAGCTGAGCCCGTTGCTGTAACTTTGTAAACCCCGCCCACTTCAGCAAACTTAGGCACATCGTAACTGTTCTCGATCGAATACATTTCCTCGACTTGTTCAAGCGAAGCAACTTCTTCTTTTAGGGTTCTTTGACTAATTTCCGGAACAACCAAAGCATTAATGTCAATGGTTTCAGAAGTCATAGCAGTTTCTTTATCACTGAGTAGAATTACGGGTGTACGCAATTTCTCGGCTATTGAAAATGCTTTTATTGTTAATGCATATGCCTCGCGTGCATTGGTTGGGCAAAGAGTTGGGATGGTGTATCCTCCGGATGTCATAAACTGACTAAAATAAATATCTCCTTGCGCGTTTTGAGTAGCACCACCTGTTGCAGGTCCTAAGCGTTGCACTAAAGCAATTACTATTGGTGTTTCGGTAATGAGGGAGTACTGCACAGATTCAATCATTAAAGCCCATCCGGGACCCGAGGTGGCGGTCATTGCCTTAACACCACGCATTGATGCACCAATTGCATAAGCAATGGCAGAAATTTCATCAGGTGCTGATACCGAACAACCTGCAATTTTTGGGAGCTCTTCGGTCATTGTTTTATAGATGCCTGAAGCAGGAGTTATGGGATATCCTGCAAAAAACATACATCCTGCTTTAAGTGCCCCTTCGGCAATCATTTGATTACCGGTTTTAATAATCAGTTGTTTACTCATACTTAAACCTTGTTAATAACTCTATTTGAGTATCATCATTTTACGTGAAACGGATTGATTGCCAATAGAAATCGAATAAATATAAACTCCAGTAGCCAAGTTACCTGCATTGAATTTGAATTGATGCTCTCCTTCAGTGTAATATCCTTCGGTAATAGTTTGCAACAATTCTCCGGCAACAGAATGCAAAGTGAGTTTAACTGTACCCGCTTCACGAATAGAGAATGAAAGAGTTGTAGAAGGATTAAACGGGTTCGGATAATTCTGAAGCAGATTAACACTTTTGGGAGTATCAAATTGTTCGTTTGATAAAGTAACATCAGGAAGTTTTATTTCGAAAACTCCATTGCCGTGCGTAACACATCGCATATTGCGATTGCTTTCCGAAATTTCTAAATCATATACAATAACAACTTCCGGCAAGCCGCTACTAAAATCTTCCCAAGAAACACCGCCATTGGTAGAACAAAGTACGCCTACCTCATTCCCGAGATAGAGCACATCGGGATTTGCGGGGTCTAATGCAATGGCAAAAGTTGGCAAGTCGGGTATTCCGTTTTCAATGGCCTGCCAAGAAATACCACCATTATCAGTATAATAGAGGTGGGGCGTGCCATATCCAGCAACGGTAACATATACTTTGTTAGGGTCTTCGGGATGTATTGCAATATTAGTTAAATAGCGATTGGGCAGCCCTGTGGATACAGAATTCCATGATGTTCCGCCATTAGTTGTTTTAAACACTGCGGCGGTTGTGTTAACAGGGGCAGTTGTTACATAAAGAATATTATCGTCACTGCGAGCTATAGACATTGAATAGAGCGGATTTGTTGAAAGTCGAACTGAATTAGGTGTAAAAGAACTACCATAATTAGTTGACTTAAATACGCGGTCGGAACCTGCATAAACAATTGCAGGATTGTTATACGCGGTTACAAATGGTGCAATAAAGGGTTCTATTCCGTTTTTGGGAGAATTGACAGATGTCCAATTAACACCCTTATCGTTAGAACGGTACATATTCATATATTGTG
>CALKUG010000064.1 GCA_937996765.1 uncultured Ignavibacteria bacterium | reverse complement strand
TATCCACATGCTTTTGAGGCAGTTCATGCAATTTGCCGTGCTCATCGCGGTTGTATTGTATAAACACCAAATTCCAAATCTCTATGCAATCAGGCGAACCGGCATTTACCAACGAACCATCATCGGGGTCATCGGTGAGATTTACGTGAATTTCGGAACAAGGTCCACAAGGACCGGTTTCTCCCATTTCCCAAAAATTATCCTTTTCACCAAAACGGAGTATGTGCGCGGGGTTAATATCAGTTACCGTTTTCCAGAGTTCAAAGGCCTCATCGTCAGATTTGTAAACAGAAGCAAAGAGGCGTTCTTTGGGGAGTTTCCACACCTCGGTTAGCAGTTCCCAAGCCCAAGCAATTGCATCGCGTTTGTAATAATCGCCAAACGACCAGTTACCCAACATTTCAAAAAATGTATGGTGATAGGTATCGTAACCCACTTCTTCAAGGTCGTTGTGCTTTCCGGAAACACGGATACACTTTTGCGAGTTAACCGCACGCGAATAATCACGAGCACCGGTTCCGAGGAACACGTCCTTAAACTGATTCATACCTGCATTTGAGAAAAGCAGTGTGGGGTCATCAAACGGTACTACTCCGCTACCAGGGACAAACTTATGTTGTTTCGAAATAAAAAAATCTATAAACTGTTTACGAATTTCTGATGATGTCATTGTTTACTCTAAATCAAATTCTTTTTCAATGGTACTTGTTTGTGCGCCGGTTTCGTCGGTTACAATAAACTGAACCTTATATTTACCAACGGTTTTGGAGGTGAACTTAAACTGATCTTCAATCTGATAGTCAGCGATTTTTTCACCAAATTGTTCATTCACCTGTTTTGAGGCAACCGATTTTTGAACAGTGCCATCGGGTTGCACTAAATTAATGGTGTAGGAAAGACGTAGTTGAAATTTGTTATTCTCTTTTTCTTCAAGTGTATAACCCTTCACTATTACGGAAGTGTTTACATCCCATTCGCCTTCAATATCGGTAGCATAGCCAAATACCTCAGGGTTCGAAAGCTGAAAGTTGGTTTGTTCTTCACTGCATCCAACTAACAGAAATGCAGAAAATAAAGTTAATGCAAGTAATAATTTCATCGTATCTCCTTATCAAAAAAAAGGTTGTTTGCTCCTTTAGAACAAACAACCTTTTGTAGTAAAATAATTCAAATTATCCGTTGTTTTTCATGAATTCATGCATAAACGAAACAAGGGCTTCAACACCTGTTTTTGGGAAAGCGTTGTAAATTGAAGCACGGATACCGCCTACCGAACGGTGGCCTTTCAATCCTACAAAGTTCTGAGCTGCTGCTTCAGCAAGGAATTTTTTCTCTAACTCTTCACTTTGAAGATTCCATGTAACATTCATGAGTGAGCGACTATCGGAAAGAGCATGACCTTTATAATAGCCGTTACTTCCATCTATAGCGCTATACAGTAAACCTGCTTTTTCAACATTGCGTTTGTACATTTCATCAAGTCCGCCGATGCTTAGTAAATACTCAGTAACCAACTTGATAATGTATATGCCCCAAACGTTTGGAGTATTGTACAACGAATCGTTTTCAGCCATGGTTTTGTAATTGAGCATGGTATGCAAATCATCGGTGGAGCGTTCCAATAAATCTTTGCGAACAATCGAAAGAACAACGCCCGAAGGTCCGATGTTTTTCTGTGCTCCTGCATAAATCATTGCATACTTTGAAACGTCGAGTTTTCTATAAAGAATATCAGAAGATGCATCGCAAATAAGCGGAACCGAACCAACTTCGGGCTCGCTCTGCCACTGTGTACCATAAATGGTGTTGTTGGAGGTAAAGTGAACGTAATCTGCGCTTGCATCAAGTTTAAGCTCATCCTGTTTAGGGATGCGGTTGAAGTTTTCGGATTCGGTGGTACCGGCAATCTGGACTGTTCCAACACGCTTAGCTTCTTTTACTGCTTTTTTAGACCATACACCTGTTACAATGTAATCGGCCTTTTTGTTGGCGGTCATAAAGTTGAGTGGAACCATTGAAAACTGTAACGATGCGCCACCTTGTAAAAACAAAATTTGATAATCATCCGAAATGTTTAATAACTTTTTCAAACCATCTTTTGCAGCGGCATGAATGGCATCAAAAGTTTTTGAACGGTGACTAATTTCCATTACCGACATTCCAACGCCCGGTAACGAGAACAATTCTTCTTGAGCTTTTTTAATTACTTCCTCGGGAAGTATAGCGGGACCAGCGTTTAAATTAAAAACACGTTCCATTGTGTAACTCCTATGTTAAATTAAATGGGTAAGTAACCCATCACGTAATTTTGGTTCGAACCATGTTGATTTAGGGGGCATTATCTCACCGGCATCGGATATAGAAATCAAGCTATCCAACGAAACGGGATAGAGGGAAAATGCCACTGCAAATTTTTTACTATCTACTAATTGAACAAGCTCTTTTGTACCGCGGATGCCGCCTATAAAATCAACGCGTTTATCTACTCTTGGATCTCCAATACCAAGTAATGGAGAGAGAAGATAATTTTGCAGTATGCTCACATCCAAGGTATCGCCAACTGAATGGGCACCTTTAATTTTTCCGTTTTCTTTTAACTCGGGTTTTATTGTAAGCGTGTACCAGGTACCGCCTAAATACATACAAAACTCTTGGGGTTCTTTTGGTGAATCCTCACCTGCAACTGAAACGGTAAAGCTCTTTTCTACCTCTGAAATAAATCCTTCTATGGTGTGTCCGTTAAGGTCCGTAACAACACGATTGTAAGGCATAATATGAAGCTCGATGTGAGGAAACAGAACAGCAATAAAATAATTGTATTCTTCATCCCCTGTATGATTGGGGTTTGCAGATTGCTTTGCGGCTCTCGCTCGTGAAGCGCTTGCAGCTCTATGGTGACCATCGGCAATATACAATTTTTCAACCGAGCCAACTGCTTCTGTAATAATCTGATTAAACTCAGTTGGGAGAATCCATATTTGGTGATGCACTCCATCGGGAGCAGTAAAGTCGTATTCAGGGGTATTTGCCAAACGATAAGCATCGGTTTTTTCAACCAAACCGACGGGGGCTTTATAAGTTAAAAACACAACACCGGTTTGAGCTTCGGTTGTGGTGATATGGTTGGTTCTATCGTCCTCTTTAACTTTGCGCGTTTTTTCATGTTTAAGAATAACATCGTTATCGTAATTATCTACGGCAAAAGTGGCGGCAATACCTGTTTGAGTTCTGCCTGCCATGGTGAGTGAATACAAATAAAAATGTGGTTCAGCCTCAGTGATAAGAGGGGCACGTTCGGTAATCTCAGCGAGATTCTTTTTTGCTAAATCGTACACTTCTTTGGAATAAGGATCTGCTGAATCGGGTAACTCCACTTCGGAACGGGTAATCCTTAAAAATGAATTGGGGAACTCATGCGAAAGAGCGCGAGCTTCTTGAGTATTCACAACATCATAAGGAACCGAAGAGACCGAGGCAGCAACGCTTTTTTCAGGTCGTAGTGCTTTAAAAGGACGAATAATCGCCATAAAAACTAACTCCAAAACTTATTTTTTTAACTACTTAAAAATCACAAATATTCCCCTATTTACCAACGCAGAAAACAATCAATTTAAAACAAAAAACCCCTTCTCGTTTTAGGAGAAGGGGTTTTTGAGAGTAAAAGCTTAGTTTAATGCTTTTAACGCAATTTTTGCGTTTTCGTAATTGGGGTCGAGTTTTAACAACTCGTTGTAATAATTCTTTGCTTTTGTTTGTGCATCGGCATTTTTATTATCTGCCTCAAATTGGAGATAGTAAAAATATCCTAAATAATTGTACGATTCAATTAACGCACCTTTATTTTTTTCGGCATCAGTTAAAGCCAGCTCAATTACTTTTTCGTAAAAAGGACGTGCTTTGCCTAAAGCCGATTCAGGATCCATATTTGCTTCGGCACGAGCGCTGAAAAGGTAAGCAGGAATAAAAGTAGGATTACCTTCAATTACTTTTCCGTAAGCACCAATTGCGTCGGTATATAATGAATCGAAGAAATAAGCCATACCTAAGAAATAGTACTCATTCACCGACATTGTTACACCACGAGAAATCTTTTGATTAAACGTCTGATGTGCAAGTTTGTAGGATTTCTGACGATAGTATGTACCTGCTAAATCGGTTAATAAGTCGGCTCTGGAGGTATCTTTTTCCATTGCTTTAATAAACTGAACTGCAGCTTCTGGATCTTTTTTCTGCTTAACCAAAGCTTTACCATAGTATTCATGGTCAATGGTTAAGTATTGTTCAGGAGAAGTGAGTGCAAAATACTCTGTAAAGTATTTATCAGCTTCTTCAAATTTGTTTAACGAATAGTAACTGTAAGCAATACGTTGAACAAACTCACTGTTTTTAGCATCAAAGACTAAACCTTCTCGTGAAGCTGCTATACAATCTTCGTATCGTTTTGCGAGGAAGAGCATTGAAGTATAGTTGCGAAGTTTGTCTTGAGTTTTTTCGGAAAGAGCAAGGTACTTTTCGTATTGCAATAAAGCCATTCCAATAATCTGTTCTCTGCGCAAAAATTCAGAAAATATTCTGTAGGCAGGTGCATACATGGTATCGGTTGCAATTGCTGCTTCGTAAGCTTCGATGGCTACTTCGTTTTTAACTTTAGTATAGATATCTGCATAACCAAGTAAAGCACGCATATTTTTCTCATTAAGGGCTTTAGCATCGTTGTACATGCGTGTAGCATCACTACCTTTATTGTTTGCCAAATAATAGTCGCCAAGCAAGGCTTTCAACTCGTCACTTTTATCTGCATTTTTTGCTTTAAGGGCTTCATCAATCATTTCTTTCATGAAATCCCATTTTGCAAAACCTGCGTTTACAAATGCATTGCCAGCCAAAGTAGCTATCTTAACTTTTTCTTTCGAATACTCATCCATCAAATAAAGAATTTCGGTTCTTACTTTTGTGGTATCGCCTGTTGCAAGTAAATACTCCATTTTAAGATAATTGAGCATCTCGAAAGTAGCAAACGCCGCAATTCCTGCGTTAATAACTTCGGAAGCTTTGGCGGTATTCTTTAAAGCAAGATGAGCTCTGCCCAAAACGTAGTAATCAATAGCATCGGCAGGAGCAGTGATTTCTGCCACGATAGTATTGTATTTTTCATTTTGGAGTTTTATAACTCTGGGGTCATCTTTAGGAAGACCTTGAGCAAACAAAGAACTTGAAACAGAAAAAACCATTACAAGAAGCAATGTTACCAACGGTGCCATTTTGGCCAATGAACGTAAATGCATAATAGTCCCGGGGAATTAATTCATTATTATTGTGTTAAATTTATTGGCTTACTATGCAACTCCACCACCCTGATAGGCATGGTAGAAGGCAATAGTCCGGCCTTGAGAAAAATACGCTGACCTTTTTCGGTAGCAACGTATTTTGTAAACCCTGTTCCTAAACCCATGCGCGCTTCTTTGCGAAGCATGTAAACGCCGCGAGTGTATGGATATGTTTTGGTGTGAATGTATGCCTGAAGTGGAGGAACAAACTCTGCCGAGCCCTCTTTTGCTACAGAAACTACTGTTACCTCACCAATAAAACTTGTGTTTGTTGAGTCTTTAGTATTTTTTACCCACCCACTGCTTAAAAATGCAATTGTGGAAGGACTATTTTTTACTGCGTTAATCGCATCAAAATTATCTTTAGCGCCCGAAAAGTTTTTGGCTTGACTAAGATCTATAGAATACAATGTTTTGAAGTACTCAGCTATACCGGATGCATTTGATTCGAATACTACATTTATTGGAAGATTACTGCCTTCGGGGCGAATATCACTCCATTTAGTAAACTTACCTGTTAAAATTCCTTTTATTTCCTCTTCTGAAAGCTGCATTAATTTATTATTGTTATTCACAATAATTGCAATTGCATCAATAGCTACTTTTTCGGTACGAGGCATAATCTTAGATTTTTCAATTACTTTTTTCTCGTTATCTGTAAATTCACGAGCAACAACTGCTACACGGGCACTATCTTGCAAAACAAGATTTACTGCTTCGAGCTCAGAAGTATAAATAACATTAATTTTGGCACGTTTGTAAGTTGCTTCAAACGCTTCTACCATCGAATCAAAAATGGGTTTATATGTAGCATCTATGGCAATTGTTATCTCACCAAAAGTGGCTCCATCGAGTTCTTCCTTTTTATTGGGGTCCTGATTACAAGCACTGAGCCCAAATATACTTAAAAGAGCTAATGCTGAAATAATGAGCGGAAAATTAAATTTTGTCTTCATCTGTTTCATCAGTATTATAACCTTTCTGATCATCTCTGTATTCCTTAATCTTTTTAAAAGATAAAGCTATACGGTATATACTATACAAAACGACGATAGTTCCAAAAAGGTATTTGAGTTGGGGTTGGGTTTGTAGAATTTCGAAAGGTAATACTCCCGAAAGAATGATTATACCGACCGCAAGATAAACGAGTGTCATACTCGCGGTAAATATAATCATTACTTTCTGAAGCATTTAACAAATTATCCGTTGCTCTTAGTTAAGCTTAAAGAGTATCGGGATAGAAACACGAACTGTAACAGAGTTACCGTTTTGTTTACCGGGAGCCCATTTAGGCATCATTTTCACAACGCGGAGTGCTTCCTCGTCGCAACCGGCACCTATACCTTTTACTACTTGTGCTTCACCAATCTGTCCGTTGCTTTTAACAACAACAGAAACGAACACTCTGCCTTCAACACCTGCGCGTTTAGCAATTTCAGGATACTGAATGTTTTGCACGAGGAAGGTCATTAATGCTTCGTTTCCACCAGGGAATGAAGGCATTTCTTCAACGTACGTAAACACTTCTTCTCTCACCGGCTCTGGTTCCTTAACGATTTCAGCTGTTGGCTCGTTTACTTCCATAAGGGAGTAATCTACACCACCGGCTTGACCTTCACGGGTTTCAGATCCGGCTTCAACTTCCTGAAGCTGTTCTTGCGTAGGTATTTCTTCTTCCTGTACCTGATCATCAGGTTTGATAATAGGAGGTAAGAATTTAATGGTGCTCTTCAACGGGGGAGGAGCATCCACTTGTACAACTTCCTGTTTTTTATCAATTGACGGGGGTTCAGCAAGTAGCGTATAATCAATCACCATTGTTTGCTGTTTCTTAATATCCTCTTTAGGTTTAAGTGCAGCATAAATGATGGGTGATGCAACCGCTAATGTGAAAGCAATTGTACCAATGACTATGGCAATACTTAAATGCTTGTTGTACATAGTACGAAGCAGATAGGCGCCATAACCTTTGTTTTTGTTCGAGAATATCAGCTCATTCAGAGCAGGAGACAATGAATCTTGCATAGTATTATCCTGCCTTTCCTTCGCCTTGTTTTGTGATAATATCTTTATCGAAATCAGTAATTTCAACCAAAGCATATCGGGTTATACCAACAATGTTCATTTCGTCGAGTATATCAACAACATTTTTATACGTTGCGCCTTCAGTAGCTTTGATGAGGACCATCAAATCATCTACACGAGCATGTTCTGATAACAGAATTTTGCGAATGTTTTCAGACTGATTCTTCTCATAATATTCCGATTTCTCAAGAATAGGATCTTCGATACCCTTGTAATAATACAAGACGTTATCTTTATCCATAAGAATTGTTAGTGCCTTAGATGACTTAACAGCCATTCCTTCTTCAGGAGCTGCCTCGTCTTTTACAGGCATATTAATTTCCATGGTCTGGGGTTTGCTAAACGTTGTAGTTAACATAAAAAATGTAACCAACAAAAATCCCAAGTCAACCATGGGGGTCAAATCGACACGGGTGGACATCTTTTTAGAGCGTTTACCGCCCTTTTTTCCATGGCCACCCTTTTGAGAGGTATCCAGTTCTGCCATTTTGTCCTAACTCCTTGGTTTGGCTTCTAAATCAGTTACTAAATTGAATTTGTTAACCTTGCGAAATTGCAACGTATCCATTATCCTTTTAATAGTTGTGTACTTGGCTTGGTTATCACCTTTGATTGCAATTCTAAGTCCGGGATTGGTCAAACGACCATAAAGAATCCAGAAACTCAATTCGCTTTCAAGGGTTTTACCTTCCTCTAACGCAGCAATCGGAATACCTACTTTTTCTTCCTGATTGTATTTAGTGCGTTGTGCCTCGGACATATTTATATATGCTTTGAGATCTTTTAGAGGAACTCCCCAACTGGAGATAAGTGAAAATCTATACACTTCATCTTCAGAAAAAGGAATGCCAAAACGTTCACCAATCTTCTTAAGTAATGCAGCTCTTTTGAACTGACCATCGATACCAAAATACACTTTATCAACAGTGTCTTTTTTCTCGATGGTTATTGCCATAATATCAGAATCAGGCAACTTAATTTCAGAGATTGATGATGGTGTATCAACTACAACCGTATCATCTGTTTTGAACTTAGTCGTCAACATGAAGAACGTTAGAAGCAGGAATGCCACGTCGCACATCGCCGTCATATCAATGGTCGTGCTTTTGCGCGGTAATTTTACTTTAGGCATTAGTTAAATCTCCTAATCCGATTATTTATGTTTTGCTAAGAAGTTCTGAACTAATGCAACACCGGCTTCGTCGATGCTGTAAGTCATTTTGTCGATTTTGGTTGTGAAATAGTTATAAAATATGATAGCTAATGCTGATGTACCGATACCAAGAGCTGTATTTACAAGAGCTTCAGAGATACCGTTTGCAAGAGCTGATGCATCCGGAGCGCCTGCTGTTGCAAGAGCCGCGAACGCTTTAATCATTCCAAGTACTGTTCCAAACAGACCCATAAGGGTAGCGATGGATGCTAAAGTAGCAATAATAACTAAGTTCTGTTCGAGTAAAGGTAATTCAAGTGATGTAGCTTCTTCAATTTCTTGTTTGATAGCTGCAACTTTTTGATCACGATCGAGCTCTTGAGCATCTCTCATTTCTCTGTATTTAAGAAGACCGGCTCTAACAACGTTAGCTACTGAACCTTTTTGTTTGTCGCACTCAGCAATAGCATTATCAATTGAATTGCTTGCAATGTTGCTGTGAACTTTTAAGATAAAATTTGCAACGTTTGATTTACCGCGTGCTAAACGAATGGTAATAAAACGTTCTATTGTGAATACAATTACGATCAAGAATAATGAAATAAGTACAGGTACGATTATACCACCTTTAAAAACGATACCAAGGTAGTTGCCCGGTAGCGGATGGTTGTTAGTATTTCCACCTTCAAAATTTGCAGGGTTACCTAAAACAAAATAGTATATTGCAACTGATACGATGAAAATTACAGGAATAGCAACAGCTGCAAAACCAGACATAAACGCTTTAAGTGTCGACTTAGATGCCATGTGAAGTTTTCCTTTTTTTAATTGAATTAAGATTTATGATTAATACGTTTTGTTGAAACCATCAATGTATCCGGAAAAATAACATTACCACTCACAGAGCTACCTGCAAATTCTAACATTTATCCTTGACTTTTACACTGAAACTTTTTTCAAACCTATAAACAGCCCAAAAATCGCTGAATTGGATACATTTGGGAACTTTTTCCAAAATGCATACTTCCAAATTAACAATATTTATAATTTAAGCAATGCACGGTAAAAAAATTAACACCATTTATACTCAAATTTTGTCCGATTATTTTGGCATTGAACCATTCATCTGTAACTCTATTGGTTATACTCTTGCGCAAGAATTTAGTTCCCTAACAGGAGTGTAATACCGCTAAGTACAGGTGTTTGAAAGTTTCACCTCTGGTTCTGCCTTTTAACGCCACTATAAAAGCATCTTGGATGGTTTTTGTTAGTGGTAGTAAGTGAACCCAATCGTGAATTTCTTTCTCGGTTACTTTTTGTTCAGGTGAAAAATTATAATCTGCATCGTGTGCGATTATAGCTAACGATGCTAACTTTTGTACCGGCTTAAACAGCTCGGTATTTCTATAAATATCTTTGTAAGGAAATACTTGACACCCTTGATCTATCAAGGTCTCTTGTACCTCTCTAAAATTTACATCTCTGGGATGAATATCTTGCTCTACTGAAAGAGCTGCAATTACTCCTGCGGCTTGACCAATAAGCATAACCACAGGTTGTAAGCGCGTACATCCGTTCACAATATGCGTAACAGATATACTTTTTTCAGCACAAATTAATCCGTCATTTTGCTCAGGAATCAGTGCACCAATGGGTATCTGAAACGGAGCATTTGCAGGAAGTTTTTCTATCAATCTTTCGCTCGGTTCTTTGAACATCGAACTGTGATGATGGTCGAGAAAATAATCGCCTACAGCAACAGAATCAACCCTAAAACGCGGTCTGTTAGTACCATCGTATGGCACTACATCGTTTTCTTTCATCAGGGTTACACCCTTTACTCTACGACTTTCGCGAACGTAAGGAATAAAAGGAAGAAAATCTTCGGTTGGAAATTCATCCTCAGCTATCCCCCACTCGGGGTGACCCAACGTTGTTTGCATATAATGTACATAGTTGAGTGTATGCTGTTTCATTTTTTTGTAAAATTTTGTTCTATCACCTACTGCATCGTAAATATCTTTTGTAGTGGGGAAATCGTTGGCACGCATAGGCCAATTCAATAAATACTTATCGTTGGGCAATGCTGCGTATGAAATAAAACTTTCCCAGGAATGCAATTTGTGATTAAGGTATTCTTCGTCGGT